>DATEQL010000477.1:0-6406 GCA_035272665.1 Allostellaceae bacterium | reverse complement strand
ACGGCCGACGCGCGTAAACGCCTGAAGGCTGGTGATAGTTCCTTCCGGGGGGTGATGTCCCGCAAATGACCGAGGCGCAAGTCGGTGTCGGGCGAGCCCGCCAGCCGAAGAGGGTCGCGCTCGCTTGGCGTATTTTGACGTACGAAAAGGGGCGCTCGGCACTCGCGATCGCCGGGGTCTTTATGGCCATCCTGCTCATTTTCGTCGAGCTGGGCTTCTTCTTCGCCGTCCCCCAGGGCGGCATGCTGCTCTATGACAATATGCAATTCGATTTGTTGGTGTGTTCGAACCAGTACGAATATCAGGCGCAGCCCGGCCAATTCCCACGCAGCCAACTCGATCGGGTACGCACCGCACCCGAGGTCGCGCAGGCGGCCGCCCTCTATTTCGGATCGGCGAAATGGCGCAGCGGCGAGGACGGCAAGTGGCCCGACGTCTTTGTGATCGGCTTCGACCTTCAGCCGCACCTCTTCGAGGTCGACGACATCAACCGTCAGCTCGGCGTGCTCGAACAGACCGACACCGTGCTCGTCGATACGGGGACACGCCCGATGTTCGGTCCTCTGACCGCCGGGCGCGTCGTCAAGATCGGTGATCGGACCGTAACGATCGGTGGTCGATACGACCTCGGCACCGGCTTCATGGGCCTCGGTGTGATCCTCGTCAGCGATCGGAACTTCGCTCGTCTATTTCCCTACCGCAGCTTGGATCAGGTCAATCTGGGCCCGATCCAGCTGAAGGCAGGGGTCGAGCCCGACCGCGCAGCCGAGGAGTTGCGCAAGCTCGTGGGGCCGGACACCCGGATCTTCACGCGCAGCGAGCTTGAGGCCCATGAAGCCGCCTATTGGACCACGCGAACCTCGGTGGGCCTGATATTCGGATCAGGCCTGATCATCTCGTTCATCGTCGGGATCATGGTCGTTTACCAGACCCTGGCGACCCAGGTGAGCCGGCTGTTACCCCAATTCGCCACCCTTAAGGCGATGGGCTACGCGAACCGTTTTCTCGATGGAACGGTCATCACGATGTCGTTGCTGATCGTGATCGTCGCCTTTGTGCCGGCGACGGCAGCGGCACTCGGTCTTTATTCGGTGATCCGAGACGAGACGCTGCTCCCGGTCGCGATGACGGCGTCGCGCCTCGCCGCCGTATTCGTCGTCACCCTCGTCATGGCGTCGATTTCGGCGCTGCTCTCGTTAAGTAGCCTGCGCCGTGCCGATCCTGCGGATGTATTCTGAACGGAGGCTGCCCGGTTGCCGATCGCTCCCTCCCGCCTCCAGCGCCTTTGGCCACCTGCCGGCTTTGTTCCGCTCGCCTGGCGAAATTTAACGGCGAACAAGCCGCGCCTGCTTCGCTCGAGCGGCGGGATCGGGTTCGCAGTGCTGCTGATGCTGATGCAGCTCGGCTTCGAGAGAGCCTTCTTCAACGCGTCGCTCGAAATCATCCAGCGGCTCGACGGCGACATCTTTCTGCAGAACGCGAGCAAATACCGCTTCGCTACACGAGATCCGTTTCCTGGCCAGGAGCTCGACGCCGCCCGCTCGGTGTCGGGAGTCGCGAGTGCCTGGCCGCTCTATGCGGATTGGTTTGACGTGTTCTGGAAGAACCCATCCGACGGTAAGACGTTTCTCGTCCGGGTGTTCGCCTTCGACCCCGACCAGCCGGTATTGCGTCTCCCCGAGCTCGATGGGAACCTCCAGGAGTTGAGCGAGCTCGATACGGCGCTGGTCGACCGGCATGCCCGCCGATTTCTCGGGATGAACCTGTCAGCTGCGCAATCCGAACTGAACGGCGTGAAGGTTCGCGTCGTCGGCAGCTTTGCTCTCGGTCCCGACTTCGAGAGCGACGGTACCGTGGTAATCGGGGATCGTACTTTCGCGCAGCTGCTGCGCGGGCCGGGTGGAGGTCCACCCGGTGTCGAAGTCGGCGTCATCAAGCTGCGTACCGGTTCCGACCCGGTTGCCGTGCAGCAGGCGATCCGCGCGGCGCTGCCGCCCGAGATCGCCGTCATGACCAAAGCGCAGCTGATCGAGTTGGAGCGCAAGTTTCAAGCCGACGTCTCGTCGGCGGGGCCGATCTTTGCGATGGGAACCGTGGTCGGCTTTGTCGTCGGCATGCTGATCGCCTACCAGATCATCTATACTGACCTCAGCGAGCAATTACCCCAATATGCGACGATGAAGGCGATTGGTTACCGCACCCGTTATCTCGTGCGCGTGGTGCTCGAACAGGCCGCCTTTAGCGGGCTCGCCGGCTGGATCCCGGCTTGGTTGCTGTCCCTTCTGCTCTATCGCGTGGTCGGAGAGGTGGCGCTTCTCCAGATGCGAATGACCTGGGACCTCACTCTGATCAGCTTGGTGCTGACCTTGAGCATGTGCCTGATCTCGGCCGTTCTCGCCGTTCGGCGCGTTATCGCCTTAGACCCCGCGGAGGTGTTCTGATGTGCGCGGCCGTCGTTGCGGATGAGCCGCAGGCGCCCGACGCCCCGACGCCTGCAGCGGCGGCGCCGGTCGTGCAGGTCGAGCATCTTAACCATTTTTATGGTCACGGCGAAGCGCGCAACCAGGTCCTGTTTGACAACTGCATCGAGATCCGGCGGGGACAGCTCGTCGTGATGACAGGTCCGTCGGGGGCCGGGAAGACCACCTTGCTCACCCTGGTCGGGGCGCTACGCTCGGTACAAGAGGGCAAGATCGAGGTGCTCGGTCATGATCTGTCGAGGCTCGGCCGTGGCCAGCTGGTCGTGACTCGGCGCGATGTCGGATTCATCTTTCAGATGCACAATTTGTTCGACGCGCTGTCGGCTTACGAGAATGTGATGATGGCAATGCAGCTCGGCGACTGGCGATCTGCAAACATGCGGCAGCGCGGCACGGAGATCCTCGATCGCCTCGGGCTCGGGCACCGGATCGATCACAAACCGAGGGCGCTATCCGGGGGAGAACGCCAGCGCGTCGCCATCGCGCGGGCACTGGTCAACCGACCCAACCTGGTGCTGGCCGACGAGCCAACCGCCGCATTGGACAGGGAATCGGCAGGCAAGGTCGTCGATCTCCTCAAGGAATCGACGATCGAACAAGGCTCCACGGTCTTGCTGGTCACTCACGATCATCGGATCATCGAAAAGGCCGATCGTCTGGTCCATATGGTCGATGGGCGGATCGCCTCTGACGTGGTCTTGCACGACGCGATGAGGATCTGCGAATTCCTGAAGACGGTGGATGCGTTCAGCCATCTGACGCCGATCGAGCTGACCAACGTCGCCGAGAAGATGATGAAACGCCAATTTGTTGCCGGCGACGTCGTCATCCGTCAGGGCGAGTCTGGAGAAGAGTTCTTTCTAATCTCCGATGGCACAGTCGAGGTGACGCGCGAAGGCCATGACGTTGCGCAATTGGGTGCCGGCGATTTCTTCGGCGAGGGGGCGCTGATCACCGGCGAGCCGCGCAACGCGACGGTGGTCGCCAACGACAATCTCGAAACATATGTGCTCGGCAAGGCGGAGTTCCGCGCCGCGATCGAAGCGAGCAGAAGTTTCCGCGACCAGCTCTACCGGGTCTTTTTTCTGCGTCACTGACCAGTGCTCTCAGAGCCCGACAAGTTGGGCGCTTTCGTCCCATAGGCGCCGAGCCAGGCCGCGGTCGAGCGCCGCGGGGTCGGGGTGGGCCAGCGACTTGCCGATGACATAGCCGCCGTGAAATGGCGCGGGATCGAGTACCGTCGCGAGAAAAAGCGATGTCTCGGCCCCCTTCTCGGGGCTCTTCATGAATGGCTTCGCCAACCGCCAGACCAACTCGGTCATCCCTCCACGCTGGCCGATCCCGGTCGCGACGACGCCCGGGTGCAGACAGGTTGCGACGACGCCCGAGCTTTCGAGCCGAGCCGCCAGCTCGCGCGTGAACAGGATGTTGCAGAGCTTCGAGCGGCCATAGGCCTTGAGCGGGCCCCAATCGCGCGGTCGAGCGAGTTCGGCGAGGTCGAGGCGGTGGCCGCGATGCGCTTCCGAGGCAACGTTCACGATCCGCGCCGGGGCCGAAGCCTCGAGGCGATCGAGCAGCAAATTCGTCAACAGAAACGGGGCGAGATGGTTGACTGCGAAGGTCAGCTCGAACCCATCGGCCGACAGCCGGTATCTTGGCGACATCAATCCGGCATTGTTGACCAACAGATCGAGCCGGTCACCGGTGGAGAGGAACTCGTCGGCCAGGCGGCGTACTGCGGCAAGGCTGGAAAAATCGGCCAGTGCAATAGCGACTTGATCAGACTTGGTTCGCTCAGCCACGAACCGGCGCGCCGCCTCGGTCCGGGCGCGATCGCGACCGGCCATGACGACCCGCATCCCGCTGTGCGCGAGGCCGATTGCCGTGTAGAGCCCGATACCGGAGCTCGCTCCGGTGACGATCGCGATCCGCGGAGCTGTGGAGGAATTCCTCGACATTGGAGATTGGGTTGCGCTTACTCGTGCCGCGGCCGACGCTGCGAAAGGTCGAACACGTTAGAGGACCCACCATGCCGATTATAGACCGCATCGCCCAGTTTCACGACGATCTGACCAGCTGGCGGCGCGACATTCATGCCCATCCCGAACTCGGGTTCGAGGAACGGCGCACCTCCGATCTGGTGGCCCAAAAGCTCGCCGAGTTTGGCTGCGAGGTCCATCGCGGCATCGGCCAGACGGGTGTCGTCGGCCGGCTTCGGGTCGGCAGTTCGCCGCGATCTGTGGGTCTGCGGGCCGATATGGATGCCTTACCGATCCAGGAGGCCAACAGCTTCGACCACCGCTCGCGTCATGACGGACGCATGCACGCCTGCGGTCACGACGGCCATACGACAATGTTGCTCGGCGCCGCCCGCTATCTCGCTGAGACGCGCGATTTCGAAGGCACGGTCCACTTCATCTTTCAGCCGGCGGAGGAGGGACTCGGCGGCGCCGAGGCGATGGTCAAAGAGGGCGTGTTCGTCCGCTTCCCGTGCGATGCGATTTTCGGCATGCACAACGCGCCGCAGCTCGCGGTCGGCAAGTTTGCGATCCGCACCGGACCGATGATGGCGGGCGGCGCCTTTTTCGATATCACCGTGGTGGGACGCGGCGCCCACGGGGCGCGTCCCGAAACAGGTATCGACCCGGTCGTCACGGCGAGCCACATCGCCGCTGCGATGCAGACGATCGTTTCGCGAAACGTCAGGCCGGTCGATACGGCGGTCGTCAGCGTAACCCGCTTTCAGGCCGGCGATGCCTACAACGTCATCCCGGAGCGCGCTGTCATCGGCGGTACGGTGCGCGCCTTCAACGACGAGACGCTGGCGTTGATCGAGCGGAACATGGGACGGATCGCGAGCGGTGTGGCCGCTGGGTTCGGCGCGACCGCGGAGCTCGATTTCCGCATCGTGGCTCTGCCGCTGGTCAACGACCCGAGCGAGGCGGCGTTTATCGCCGACGCCGCGGCCGAACTGGTCGGAGCCGACAATGTGGACCGCAACAGCGCCCTCGTCATGGCATCGGAAGATTTCTCGTACATGCTCAAACGCTCGCCCGGCGCCTACATTCGCATCGGCAATGGCGACGAGCCGGGGGCCTGCCAGGTTCAC
This sequence comes from Allostellaceae bacterium, assembly GCA_035272665.1. Lineage (GTDB taxonomy): Bacteria > Pseudomonadota > Alphaproteobacteria > ATCC43930 > CGMCC-115725 > AP-15. The sequence continues at coordinate 817 of DATEQL010000477.1, read as the reverse complement.
AACCCCGGCTACGATTTCAACGACGCCACCCTGCCGCTCGGCGCCAGCCTTTTCGCCCGACTGGCCGAGCGCAAGCTCGCCCGGAGCTAGACGCTGTCGATGCCGGTCGCCCAGCGGCGGCAGATCTGGTGCGCGATGGCGACCGGCCCCGGGAGCGACGGTACGGTCGCCGCCGGGTCCGGATCGCCAGCCGCGGCGCGCGCGACCATGTCGCGGATCTCGTCGCGGTCGAACCAGCGCGCGTCGGCGAGTTCCTCGGTGTCGACCGTGATCTCCTCGGTCAGCGCCTCGGTCAGGAAGCCCATCATCAAGGTCGACGGGAACGGCCATGGTTGCGAGGCGAGGTAGCGGACGCGCCCGCAGCGGATGCCGGACTCCTCCCTGACCTCGCGGCGGACCGCATCCTCCAACGTCTCGCCCGGTTCCATAAACCCGGCGAGGCAGGAAAAGCGCGCGCCGGGGCGTCGGCGCCCACGGCCGAGCAGCGCGCGCTGGCCCCTGACGGCAAGCATGATGACGACGGGGTCGACACGCGGAAAGTGATGTGCCTTGCAGTTCGGGCAACGCCGCGTCCAGCCGCCGGCCGCTACGTTGCTCGGCGTTGCGCATTGCGCGCAGAAGCGATGTCGAGCGTGCCAATCGATCAGCGAGCGCGCTTCGGCGAGGATCGCCGCCTCGGCGCCGGCGATCAGCGGGGCCAAGGTTCGCACATCAATGTTCTCGGTCGCCGGGTCGGGCGGCAAGTCCGCGCCCGTCGCATCGAGCGCGAAATGGGCGCGCCCTTGGGCGATACCCAGCAGAACCAGAGTCGCTCCCG
>DATEQL010000476.1:0-4830 GCA_035272665.1 Allostellaceae bacterium | reverse complement strand
CCGTGGGAGCCGAATATCGAGTATTTCAATTAGCCATCAGCACTCCATCACCAACAGCCCCACCTCTCCCGCGACCGGCCGCGGTGCCAGCGGGGTGTCGGCAATAGGGTGCCCGCTGGTTAGATCCTCTCGTGCATCTTCTCGAAGTCGGCTACCTGACGCTCTGCTTCCTCGCGAGCAATTCCATAGCGCTCCTGAATTCTTCCGACGAGCTGATCGCGCCGGCCTACGACGACCTGCCAATCGTTGTCGGTCAACTTACCCCACTTTTCCTTGGCCTTGCCGACAAACTGCTTCCAGTTTTCCTTCATCTGGTCGGTGTTCGCGCGCCGCGCGAAAGGACTGGATCAGAAACCTCGGCAAGTATCGCCAAGACCGAACCCGGAGCCGCGTGATCGACACGAAGGGCATGAGTTTAATGACCCCCTTGTTGTGCCGATATTCCGGCTCCGCCGCGAGGCGGCGGGAGGATGCCGTTGAGGCGATCCGGCGCTCATTGAAGGAAATTTAACCCGCGCTGCGGTTTACTACAAAGTGTAGCAAACCCTTCTGGGTGCCGTTCATGAGAAACCCCGGTCTATCTCGCGCTGCCGACCCTGCTGCTCGCGATCCCGTACCCGAAAGCGGGCGACCTGAAACCGGGCTCGCCGGAGAACTTCGCGACACTGAACTGGCAATTTCGTTTTGGCGCCAGAAGGCATCCGAATCTGACGGGCTTCCGCCACCGAGCGCATTTGATTTTTCCCGGATCATCGGCGGCGCTTGGAGCTACCGATTCGTGCTCTGTGTTGACGTGGTCGTGGGCGAACTCAGCTTTCTTATTTATGGGTCGAGGTTTGCGAAGCTCTTTGAATTGCCGGAAGAGCCAATCAGCGGCGTCCCGATCTCCCGGCAACTTCCGGGGCGATATCTGCCGCTTTTCACGGAGGGTTGTCGCGATGCAATCGCGCAAGCGGCACCCGTTCGGATGAGCGGCGTCGTTGTCGACTATGGCCGCATCGAACTGTATCGAGCAGCCTTCATGCCGCTCGCCATGCGGCAGAATTCATCGATACAGCTCGTATTCGGCACCTTTAACCGTCGCATCGGTCCAGAGGCACATTCCGCCGACGCAGTTCGGACGACGTACAATTGGGTATTCGAGGACATCCGATCGGAGCAAGGCTCGGGCCCCTCGTAAATCTCGGCTGGCCTACCGGTGCTGACCGGAGGCAGAGTGTGCCGGCAAGCCAACGCGATAAGAGGAAATCGCCCGATGCCCGACACGCCGACCTTTGGACGCTATGCCGAGATCCCCTACGACAAGATGACGCCGGAACAGCAGGAGGGCTATCGCTCTCTGATCGAGACACGCGGCCGCTTGCCCGGACCGACTAAGATCTGGGTGCACAATCCCAAGCTGGCGAAGGCCGCGGGACCCCTCGGGGCATATTTCCGCACCGGCTACTCGCTCAGCGAGCGCGAGCGCGAGATCGCCGTCGTCATCATCAACAGCAAGTGGCATTCGATCTACCCGACCAATGCGCACGAGCGCGCCGGCAAGGCGGCGGGGCTGCCGGCCGACAAGGTCGAGGCGTTGCTGTCGGGGCTGCACACCTCGTTCGACGACAAGCGCGAGCAGGTCGTCTACGAAATGGCGACCTGTCTTGCCAATTCGCGCTGGGTCGCCAAAGGGCTCTACGACCGCGCGGTCGAGGTGCTCGGCCATGTCGGCATCACCGACGTCATCTGCCTGATGGGCTATTACACGAGTGTCTCGATGACGCTCGCGTTCTACGACGTCCCCGCCGGCGCTGAGGGCATGGCCCGCTGAGCGCGGCCGCCTCCCCGCACCTCCCTGAGAGCAGGGAGAAAATTCGATTCGACGCTGGAAATTTACCGTAACGCTCTGAAAATCATATAGTTAACGTGTCCGCTGCGCGCCTGCCGCAGGGAGGAAGTTGGCGGTCTGAGGGAGCGAGCAGGGAGACTCCGGGTCGTGATAACAGCACATTTTTGATTTGCTAAAATAGCATAAGTCCGATATAAACGCAAGCGCTCCCACCCTTCCCTCCCCCGCTCGCGGGGGAGGGAAGGGTGGGGCCTCAAAGCGTCGACGTTGCGAAGCTCGGCAGGCTGCGCCAAAACAGCAGTGCGACGGCGAGCGTGGCGCTGCCGGTCAGCAAGAAGAGGCCGGGGATGCTGACGCCGGTAGCGATCAATCCCATCGTCGCCACCGAAGCGACGACCATAAAAGCGGCGTTGATTACGTTGTTTGCCGCGATGGCCTGGGCGCGGCGTCTGCGCTCGCTCGCCACCTGCAGCAGCGCATAGAGCGGCACGACAAAGACCCCGCCCGAAACCGCTATCCCGAAGAGATCGGCGAGGATATGCCAATGGGCCGGGTCGCCGAGGAAGGGCCCCAGCCCGGCGAGCCCTTCGGTGCCGCCCGGAGCCGGGCTGGCACGCCACAAATCGATCGAGAACAGCCCGATGCCGAGCGCTCCCCAGGGCACGGTGTGCGCGCTGACCTTGCCGCCGAGGAGCCGGTTGCACAGCAGCGAGCCTGAGGCGACCCCGACCGAAAAGACGGTCAGGAACAAGGTGACGACGGCTTCTTCGCCGCCGAGCGTGAACCGGACATAGCCCGGAAATTGCGACAGATAGATCGCCCCGGCCAGCCAGAACCACGAGATCCCGAGCATCGAACGGAACGGCACGGGATCGCCGACCGCCTGCCGGATGACGCGCGCGGTCGCGTTGAAGAGATTCCACCGCACGGCACTGTCGGGGTCGGCGGCACCGGTGCGCGGGATTGCCAGGCTCGCCGTCCAGGCGGCCAGCGCCACGATGACGATCAGCCCCGCGACGGCGCCGGCGCCGTGACGGGTGGCGATCAAGACGCCGGCGATCGTGCCGAGGAGGATCGCGAGAAAGGTGCCGGCCTCGACCAGCGCGTTGCCAAGCAGCAGCTCGTCGAGGGTAAGGAGATCGGGCAGGATCGCGTATTTGAGCGGACCAAAGAAAGCGGCCTGTACCCCCATCGCGAAGAGCAGCGCCAAGAGCACGGTCGCACTGCCGGCCAGCACTCCGCCGGCCGCAGCCAACATCACCGGGATCTCCATGAGCTTGATCAGACGGATCAGCCACGCCTTGTCCATCGCGTCGGCGAGCTGGCCGGCGGTCGCCGAGCACAGGAAAAACGGCAGCATGAAGAGCCCGGCGGCGAGCGGGATCAATACCTGGGCCAGAACCGCGTCCATGTCGCCGCCATAGGCGATCATCAGCACCAGCGCGTTGCGCAGCGCATTGTCGTTGAACGCCGACAGGAACTGTGTCGCAAACAGCGGACCGAAGCGCCGCGAGAAGAGGAGCGCGGCGGTACCTTTCGCTTCACCCGGCCCCGATCGAACCGCCGTCATTAGATCGAGCGGGCCGGGAACGTCCGCGCAAGCACGCCGCTCCGGGTCACTCCGCGGCGTTCTTGCCGCCGTAGCGGCGGACGCGCAGGTCGGCCTGCTCCTTGTGGCCCCAGAAGCGCTCGATGGCGCAGAGGCGGCTGCAATATTCGCCGACCATGGCGCTCGCCTCCGGGGTCCTGACCTCCTGGTAGGTGCAGGTCTTTAAGAACTTGCCGACCCAGAGGCCGCCGGTATAGCGCGCGGCACCCTTGGTCGGGAGGGTGTGGTTGGTGCCGATCACCTTGTCGCCGTACGAGACGTTGGTCTCCGGACCCAAGAAGAGAGCCCCGTAGTTTTTGAGCCTGCCGAGCCAGCGGCGCGGCTCTTGTGTCAGCACCTCGACATGCTCGGCGGCGATACGGTCGGCCTCGGCCGCCATCTGATCCTCGTCGGCGCAGAGGATGACTTCGCCATAGTCGCGCCAGGCAACGCCGGCGATATCGGCGGTGGGGAGCACTTCAAGCTGTCGATCCACCTCGGCGATCGTGTCCCGCGCCAATTTTTCCGACGTGGTCAGCAGGATCGCCGGCGAGGTCGGCCCGTGCTCGGCCTGGCCCAATAGATCGGTCGCGCACATCTCGGCATCGGCGGTCTCGTCGGCGATGACCAGAATCTCGGTCGGGCCGGCGAAGAGGTCGATGCCGACCCGGCCGTAGAGCTGGCGCTTGGCCTCGGCGACATAGGCGTTGCCGGGGCCAACCAGCATATCGACCGGGCGCATCGTCGCGGTGCCGAGCGCCATCGCCGCCACTGCCTGGACGCCGCCCAGCACATAAATCTCGTCGGCGCCGCCCAGATGCATCGCGGCGATCGTCTCCGGGTGCGGCCCGCCCTGGTTGGGCGGAGTGCAGGCCGTGATGCGGTCGACCCCAGCGACCCGCGCGGTGACGATCGACATGTGCGCCGAGGCCACCATCGGGTAGCGTCCGCCCGGCACATAGCAGCCGACACTGCCGACCGGGATGTGCCGGTGGCCGAGCACCACACCCGGCAATGTCTCGACCTCGACATCGCGCAGAGAGGCGCGCTGGATCTCGGCGAAATGGCGGATCTGGGCTTGGGCGAATTTGATGTCGTCGATGGTCTGGGGTGCCACCTTGGCGACCAGGCCGCGTATATCGGCATCGCCGAGGCGGAAGCTCGCCGGCGACCATTTGTCGAAACGCTCCGACAATTCGCGCACCGCCCCATCGCCGCGCTCGGCGACATCGGCGATGATCGCCTCGACCGTCGAGCGGATCTTGGCGTCGGCTTCTTCCTGCTGGCCGGCCAGCGCCGCCCTCTTGATGTGTCGGGACATGACTCTCCTCTTACAAGGGGGGTCGGCATCGGCGTGTGAAAATGTGACGGGCGACATATATGCGCCACGCCCGGCGATTGCGAGGTAGGC
>DATEQL010000475.1:0-2766 GCA_035272665.1 Allostellaceae bacterium | reverse complement strand
ATGTTGGCGCTGGTCGACGCCATACTCCTGGCGACCGCATTGCTGATAATGATCAGCGGCAGTCGCGCTCTGCGATTTGATCGAGCCGACGAGAGCGCAATCGTCTTCTGCGGATCGCAGAAATCGGTGGTCAGCGGCATTTCGATAGCGAGCGCCTTGATCGCAGGTCCTGCCCTCGGGTTATTCGTATTGCCGATCATGATGTACCACTCGATGCAACTCTTGGTCTGCGCCTGGCTGGCAAAGAGGTATGCGAGGGGTTCTCACTCCGCGCCCGGCTCCCAAGACAGTTATCAGATACTTACCCGCCCCGACCTGCAAGCCTCGCCGCGAGGCTGAGCGTAATACTCTCTGAGCGGCCAAGCCTCCCGGCGGATCGGCACGACGCTTGGCACGACGATTGCCCAGAAAAACGCACATGTGTGAACCGGCTCACACATACGATTAAGAAAGGCGGTGATAATGACCGGCAGCGGACGACGCTGAACCGTCCCGCCTGGGACCGGCCGGGATTATCCCCTCGCCGTCGACGGGAATGGAGAGAACAACGAGCACAATTCCCGGCTTTGCACTCCCGGTACCTAGGGGAGATCGTGAACAGAAGCTGGTAAAGCCAATGGCGAGCCTGGCCGCCATTCTCCGGTCGGTTCGTGCCCCGACCGAGTGTCGCGGTCTTGATCGAGCAGTTCCGGCGGGGCCCAGTCATCGAGCCCTGTGCCGACCTTTTTCCCGTTCGACGTGCGTGATTTCGTCGGCGAGGGCGGCGCCCGGCAGCGCAACGACTGCCGGTCGCAATGAGCGCGTCGTGATGTGACTCATGGCCAATTTGCTCACACTGTTCGTCTGCCTCGCCGCGGGGGTCGTGCTGCGCCGGACCGGACGACTGCCCGAGAACAGCCACTCGGTGCTGAACACTTTCATCATCAACATCTCGCTGCCGGCTTTGACATTGGCCCAGATCCACGGAGTCCACTTGCAGAGCGCGTTGGCCTATTCGGTCGCGATGCCTTGGGCGATGTTCATACTGGGTGCGGCATTCTTTTGGACCGTGGCCCGGCTGCTAAAGCTGTCCGCGGCAACGACGGGCGGATTGATGCTCGTTGGCGGGCTCGCCAACACCTCTTTTGTCGGCCTGCCGATGATCGAGGCCTTTTACGGTCATAGCGAAATGGCAGTCGGCATCGTCATCGACCAGCTGGGGACCTACCTCGTGCTCAGCACGTTGGGGATCGCGATTGCCGCGATCTATTCCGAAGGTGCTGCTTCGGCTCGGGAAATCGCAAAGCGCATCGTTACCTTCCCGCCGCTTCTCGCTCTGCTCCTCGCCGTCGCATTATATCGGGTCGATTACCCGGGATGGCTTTCCACAGTCTTGGTGCGTCTCGGCGATACGCTGGCTCCGTTGGCGCTCGTCTCCGTCGGGTTTCAATTACGCCTCACTGCGATCGAAGAAAACGGCGCAGCTCTGGCCGCCGGGTTGGCCTTCAAGCTGTGCATCGCACCACTGCTGCTGACGGTGCTCTATGTCGGGGTTCTCCGCGCGACCGGCCGGGTTGTCCAGGTTACCCTTTTCGAGTCGGCGATGGGTCCGCAGATCGGCGGCTCGATCATTGCGATACAATACGGCCTCAACCCACCTCTAGTGACCTTGATGGTTGGCATTGGGATAGCGCTCTCTTTCCTGACCGCGCCAATGTGGTGGTATTTGCTGGCGTCGGTCTGACGCGGGTGGGGCTCGACGTAAGCCTGCTTCCGTCGTCGCCTTTAGTCTCTCACGGCGAGAATCTGATACCAGAGCGCCCGGGGAGTTTTGGCTGGCGCGGAAAGCGGCAATCCACTGTGCGCAATATGCGCGGGCTAAACCTCTCGCCCCTGGCACAGCCAGAGGCGGCGTTTGCCCGCCGATTCAATAGTAGCGCGGGATCGGACCATTGTGCGGCGTGGCGCGATCGCTGAGGTCGAGCATGATCTCGTCGATGTAACACCAGCCCCAGCCTTCGGGCGGGTCATAGCCCTCGATGATCGGATGGCGCGTCTTGTGAAAGTGCTTCGTGGCGTGGCGGTTCGGCGAATCATCGCAACAGCCGACATGGCCGCCGGTCCGGCATAAACGCAGATGGACCCATGGCGAACCGATCTTCAAGCACTCCTCGCAGCCAAGCGCGCTCGGCGTCACGTCGCGAATTGTGTCGGCATGGGTGCACTCGTCAGACATCATTGTCTCCCGGTGTTGGCGGGAAGCGCGGCCTTGTCGCCGGCTTCCGCGAGAAAAGCGTGCAGCGCGGCTACAACCTGTGCGCCCTCTCCGACGGCAGCGGCAACGCGCTTGACCGAACCCGAGCGCAAGTCACCGATCGCGAACACGCCAGGCAGGTTGGTTTCGAGCGGCCTACGGTTGTTTGCGCCCGTGCACACGAAGCCTTTGTCATCGAGCACCACGCCGGACCGAGACAACCACCCGGTATTCGGATCGGCGCCGATGAACAAGAAAAGATGGCGGATCGCGAATTTCCTTTCTTCACCGGATCGGTGGGAGCGACAGCGGATCGCTTCGAGAATCCCGTCCTGCCCTTCGAGAGCGGTGACCATCGTCTCGGTCAGGATTTCGACGTTCGGCCTTGCGGCAATGCGGTCGACCAGGTAGCGCGACATGTTCGCTTCGAGACCGGGTCCGCGAACGATCAGCCAGACCTTAGCCACGTGGCTGGACAAATATACCGCCGCCTGGCCGGCGGAATTGCCCCCACCCACCAGCGCCACTTCCTG
>DATEQL010000474.1:0-3692 GCA_035272665.1 Allostellaceae bacterium | reverse complement strand
TCATGGGTCAGCCTTGTGCCAAGCCGACTCTCCATGAATCACATAAATTACTGTAGGTATAGACTCTTTTTACTATGCACCGGCTCAACGGTGACTCGTTTCACGTGCAAACGCGAAATAATTGACGACACGCCCTAGTATCCGGCGCTCTTGAGGTCGAACTCTGTGGGGCTGAACAGGGCGTTTCGGACATCCCAAAGTTCTGGGTACATCGGGTCGTCGAGCAGCTGGTTGGCGGCCTGCCGCAGATATTTGAGCCCGGTCGAGCCCCCCGTTCCGGTGCTGTTGCCGATCACCCGGGAGACCGTCGCCAGATGCGCAAAGCGCCACCGACGGAACGCGTCCTCGAGGTCGACCAATTTCTCACCCAGCTGATACAGCTCGGGTTCATTCTCGCGGTTTTGGTACACGTATCGCCAGGCATTGAAGACCGGCAGCTTTTTCCGATATGGCGCGGCATATTCGGCGCCAAACGGCTGTTGGATGCCGAACATCGGCAGGTGCTTCGAGATGTAATAATTCACCGCATCGTAGATACTCGGGCGGTTCAGGGCGTTTTCCAGGACCCGGCGATCTTCCTCGGTGCGCGCATTGGCAAGGACATCGAATTCCACGGTCTGATAACCCCCATCCGCCGGTTTCTCGAAGCGGACGGTCCGATATTTCAGGCCCAATTCGAATTCGAGGACGCGATACTGAATTGATTGGAAGCCGGAGGCGCCGTTTTGCCCGACCGTCAGACGAAACACATGAAACTCGTCGGGGGTCAGGGTCGTCAGCACACCCCAGGACGCGATCAAGACGCGTTGGATCTCGCTGACCCGAGACAAGCGTTTGAATGCGATGATGCAATCGCTGTTGCTGGGGCGCTCGCGCTGCAATGCCGCTATGGCGCAGCTGAGCTCGTGGATGGCCAGCTTGAACCACAGCTCGTGCGCTTGATGAATGACAATGAACAACAGCTCGTCGTCGGAGCCGGTCATCGATCGCTGAGCCGACAACAGCTTGTCGATCTCCAAATACGAGGAATAGGTGTGCGTGGTCATCGGCTCCTCCGCGCCCAACGGGCATACACATGAAAGTTGTGCGGACACTGTTCAAGGGAAGTGTCCTGCGGGGCGCGAGGGTCCACGGCGGGCGGATCAAGGCCGGGAATGATTGATCAAATTGATGCGCTGGCTTCTTTGCGTTGCGATATGCTCGGCACTCCGCCTCGGGCGGGCAAAAAATCACCGGAGACACCGATGGCGCCCTCTCTTGTCGGCAATCAGGCCGTCGTGGTCGGCGCCGGGATGGCTGGTTTGGCGGCGGCCGGCGCGCTCGCCGATCATATCGAGCAGGTCGTCGTATTGGAGCGCGACACCCTGCCGCCGGGCGCCGCACACCGGGCCGGCACACCCCAATCCCGGCACATTCATGCACTCCTGGCCGGCGGCCAGCGCGCGCTCAGCGAGCTGTTTCCCGGCTTCGAACAGGATCTCTCGCGCGCCGGAGCGGTGCCGCTTCGGGTCACCCTCGACGTGCGCATCGAGATGCCGGGTTACGATCCCTTCCCGCAGCGCGATCTCGGCTTTGTCACTTACTCGATGTCCCGCCCACTGATCGAGCTCGTGGTACGCCGGCGCGTAGAGCGGCACCCCAACATCACCCTGCGTCCGCTTTGCCGCGTGCGCGACCTCATGCCTTCGGCGGATCGCGCGGCGGTCGTCGCGGTCTGCTTTGAGAATGCCGACGGAGAAAACGAGACGCTGCCCGCCGATCTGGTCGTTGATGCCTCCGGGCGGGGCAATTTGACGCGCAACCTGCTCGAAGCCATCGGACAGCCGATGCCCGAAGAGACCGTGATCGGGGTTGATATCGGCTATGCCACGGCGGTCTTCGCGATCTCCGACGACGCCCCATCCGATTGGAAAGCGATGCGGACGCTTCCCCGCCCGCCGGAAACCAAGGGTGGCGGATTGCTGTTGCCGCTGGAGGGCGGCCGATGGATGGTGACCCTCGGCGGCCGACGCGGCGACAAGCCGCCCGGGGATGCCGGCGGGTTCATGGCCTTTGCTCGGCAGCTCCGGGCGCCGACATTGTACAAGGCGATCGGGCATGCCGAACGCCTCGGCGACGTCGTCCGCTTCGGCTTTTCGGCAAGCGTTTGGCGGCATTTCGAGCGGCTCGAAGCCTTCCCGCGTGGGCTGCTTCCGTTCGGCGACGTCATCTGCTGTTTCAACCCGGTGTACGGCCAAGGCATGAGCGTGGCCGCTCAGGAGGCATTGCTGCTCCGCCGGCTGCTCGGGAGCAGGGACGGCGACCCGCTTGGCGGGCTCGCGCCGGCCTTTTTCGCCGAAGCGTGCGGGCGGGCTGATCGAGACGCCATGGGCGTCGGCGGCCGTCCCGGACCTCGCTTTTCCAGAGACTAAAGGGCAACGCCCGCCGGATCTGGACGGCATGCTAAAATTCGGGCGCGCCCTCAATCGCCTTGCGGCGGCGGATCCTGCCGTCCACCAACAAATGATCGAGGTGCAGCATCTCATCAAACCGCGCATCGTCCTGCGCGACCCGGCCCTCGTCGAGCGCGTGCAAGCAATGATGGCCGAGGCGTGAGCTTTCATAAAGAGGGCGGCAGTTTGATCCGGCGGTGCCTCCCCCCACGGCCAGCATCAGCGGTCCGCTGAGGCGTTCGCGAGCGCGCTCATTGCCGTAGGGTCAAGACCAGGCCGATCGCGATCAGCAGGATGCCCGCCACGATATCGGTGGTGATCGCACCACCGAAGATCAGCGTTGACAGCAGGAACCCGCTGATCGGGGTCAGGGTGAGCACCTGACCGGCTACCGCCGGCGACATCACTGCCAACACCTTGTTCCACAGGAAATAGCCGAGCGCTGTGGTCACGATCCAGTTGTAGGCCAGGATCGCGGCGAAGCCCGGCGTCCATTGAACCGACCAATCGGCCTCGAGGACGAACGTCGGAGCGACGATCGTGATCGCCCCCACCGCGAGCTGCCAGAAAGTCTGTGCCCAAAAGCTCGACTGCCACGCTCGACGTCCGTAGACGCACGAGCCGACCGCCCAGCAGATCGCGGCGAGCAGCAGCAACAGGTTTCCGGTGACCTCGCGCCGGTTGGTCCAATTGACCAGAGCCGGGTTCATGAACACGACCAGACCGGCAAAGCCGATGGTCGCGCCCGCGAGCTTTCTCGGTGACAACACCTCTCGCGACCAACCCAGACCGAGAAGGATGGCCCAGAGCGGCATCGTGTAGGCGAGCACGATCGCCCGACCCGGGGCGACGATAGCCAGGCCGATGATGCTGAAGACGAGAAATCCCGTCACCTGGAAGAGGCCAACCCAGAAAAGGGCGAGCCGCTCCCCTGGGTCGGGCAGCAACGGGCGGCGCAGCACGACGAGTATCGGGGCGAGGATCGCGATGCTCCCGGCCATCCGCAGAGAGACAAAGACCATCGGCTCGGTATGAGCGAGGGCCAGCCGCATCAGCGGCCAATTGCCCGCCCAAGTCGCGACCATCACGCCGAGATAGACATAAGCGAGGCGAGGCGTGGTGCCGGTGACCGTTTTCAACTCACCCAAGCTTGATCCCCGAGGACAAACTGCGATTATCGGCGTTCGGCGGTTTCCCCCCGACCGGACCCATATGTTCTGCCAAATGTTTTGAGCGAATGGCGCCGACTCGGGAATGCCA
>DATEQL010000473.1:0-12265 GCA_035272665.1 Allostellaceae bacterium | reverse complement strand
TGGCGCGGGCCAATCCCGGAACCGGTCACATCGGTGCGTTCGCCCCAAACCGCACCCGAGCCGAAGCTCAATTGCATGTCAAATACTCCCTTTCAAAACTTTGTCCTGGCCATGAACCAGGAGCCGCTTCAGCGTCTCCTTGGCGGCATGGGCGACATTCCAGGCCTGCGTGTCGCGCGCGATCGCGGAGCCCGGGAAATGGTCCTGCCACCAGCGCTCGATCAGCTGTTCGATCGTCACAATCCTGCCTCCCGGGGCGGTTGGGCTTTGCTCGAGATCCTCAAAAAGAACCGGGCTTCCCTCGGAATCTTCCACAGCCATCGGGATACTCCTATGAGCAGGACTTACTACAGAGGCAAAAGAACCCGAGACTTCGGGCGCTTCTCTTTGGTGTCACTCGGCGTGGTCAGACGCATAAGATTTCGACCGGGACGATCGCGATCGCCTGATCGCCGAGCACGCCTTCGTCCGTCTCGATCTTTCCGGTGATGTAGGCGTGCTGCACCATCGCGGGCAATCCGAGATTCTGAATGCCTGTCGCCGGCGATGGCGCTAGCGCTGCTTCGAGCGCATCGAGCAGCGGGTTCAGAAGCATCGCCGGCGCCAAATAGGGATCGCTCGAATGGACGTAGACATAGAAATCGGCGTAGAGCGTCCACACGATCGGCGCCCCCAGGGCCTTGGTCACGGCGTGTCCGCCCTTTTCGCTCATGAACAAGGCGGGCTGCTCGACCGAAGCCACGTCGGCCCAATGTCGTAGCCGCCGGTTCGCGCTGGCAAAGCTCGCCGCACCGGCCCCAAGCGCCCAGAGCGCGGCATAGATCGATTCACGGATGATCATGGGCCGTGCTGCCACCATGGGAGAGCCGTGTCCCACGCAATCATTGCGATACCGCCTCCGTCAGGGCCGTCTCCACCGCGTCGCGGATCGTCGGCGTCATGTCCTCGAGCGCCGAACGCAGGAAAGAGCGTTCGGGGAGATCCATGCGGCGATCATACGCTCGCACGCTGATCGTCTTCTCGGCGATTGGCCGACCGAAGGCCTCTCTGATGCGCCGAAGGCTGGCCCTGACACTGACCGTTCCGGCAAAACCGTATTCCTGTACGCCGGCGTATCGGCTGTCCGTAAAGACGCTCGCGGTGATGGCGCCGCCGCTCTGATCGACCCGGAGGTCGATGCTCGACTTCAGTGATCCGGTTCGGCTCCGGAGCACCTGTCCGCTCAGCTTATTCTGCTGCACGTTGCGCTGAAGCTCGATCCCGAGCTGGGTGATCCCACGAAGGACGCCCGAATTGATTGCGTCAGGCAGTGCGCGCAGTCGCTCCAGCAACTGCTCATCGCCAACAAGATAGGCCGTGATCACACAGCACCCGCGAGCGTCGCCGTATCTGTTTGGGTCGGCGCCGGCATCAGGAAGCCGGTGATCGGCGCGATGATGCGGTATTGCCGAATCAGTGTCTTTATCGAGTCGCTCATATCCTTTTGCGAGTACGACACGGTCTCGCCCCCGCCGATCGCTCTCGCAACCTCGCCGATGCGGGTGCGTTCGCGGTAACGCAGTGCCACGAGCTCGATGCAGGCTTGAGCCAAGTCGGAAGGTGTCACCGCGTAGCCGGCGGTATATTGTAGGGTCACGCATCCCGCCTTTCGCGGCACCTTGTACCCTCGGATCACCAGCTGCGTCGGGGTAAAGAGGTACCCCGCTTGGGTCGCAAAGGTGCTAACGACAGCGATGCCGGGTGACACCGGTGGGAAAACCGGGATCGGCGGAATCATCAAACCATCGACGATGACGAGGCTGACGGCGCTCACTGGGAATGCCGCGAATTGGTAGCGCACGTCGTATGGGCCGAGGGCGTTCCCCGTTCCATCGCGGGTCTCGATCCAATCCTGCGAGGCGATCTGCCGGTTGAGCCAAGTCTGTATGAATTGACTCGCTGCGGTGATCAAACGGGTCAGCAGCGCGTCGTCGGTCGCCGGAAAGGCGCTCTGCCCGATCTGCAGCCACGCCTTGACATCGGCGAGAGTCGTCAGATCGGCAAAGCTTGCCCCAGGCGAGGCAAAGTTGGCCATCATGCGTGTCCCGGCTCGTGATCCTCCGCGGCAGCGACGGCGCCCCACATATGAGCGACCGGTGCCGCATTCGCGGCGATGTCGCCGAGCGTTGCCATCGCCACCTTCTCGCCATAGAAGGCAGCGAGGTTCATGATCAGAAGATTGCCGAGCCCTTCCAGCGCCACCGGCACGCCGAGACGTTGGGCTGCAGACATAAAGGCGGGGTTGATCTCTTGCATCGCCTTGAACACGGGGTCATCGGCGGTCACCGCGATAGTCATCGTGTCGTCGGTAGTCATCGCGTCACCGACGGGTCGAGAGGGTTAGCCGCAACCGCCATGGCCTGGGCCTAGGGGCGATGTGATGACTGTCAAATCGTGGATCAAGGAAGGGATTCCGTCGTCCTGCGCCGGCGCAACCGCGGGGTCGTGGATAACATAGCCGCCATTGTGCAGCAGATGGACAGCTGCCTCGCGCGGTACCCGCACGACCCCGTTGAGGTCGTGCGGGTACCGCTCCGTCCCGTGCCCAACGGCGTCCCACACCGGGAAGACGGCACGTAATGCGATTAGATCAGACACGGAGGTATCCCCTTCAATTCAAATCAGAGACGGTCATCAGCTCGGGTCAGCCGTTCGCGATGTTGCAGATGACTCCCATCGCGAACGGCGCATAGACGGCCAGCACTTCTTCGGCATAGACACCGACCTGGCGCTGGCGCGTGACGAGCGGCCAGTCGATCTGGTAGTAATCTTGCCGGGTCTTGATCTCGGCGACGTTGGGTACCTCGTTCGACTGGTACTGGATCGGCAGATTCTCGGTCCAGCCGATGATCGTGCCCGGGGGCACGCGCGGGTGGATCCTGATCGGGATCCGGAGCCCGCCGTTGATCGCGAACGGGTTGTAGTAGAACTGGACCACCCCGGACGCTGTCACCTGGTACTCGCCGCCGCTGCCGTCTGCCGGCGAATCGAAGCGTAGCAACGGTCCGGAGGCGTTCGACAACACCTTGCTGGTGATGTTCTTCAGCTCTTGAGAGTTGACATAGAGGACGGTCGGCGACAGCTCGAAATTGTCCCACATTTTCTGGAACATCGTGTCGATTTCAACGACCGAGCCGCGGCCCGACGCGGTCAGTGGCGTCCCCGTTCCTGCCGTGCCGGTCGGCATAATATTGACATAGGCGTTCGACCCCGGTTTGAGCGCGGTGGTCAATAGTCCATCATAGGCATAACTTAAATTGGCCGAGCTGTCTGCGGTGATCGCGGTTTGCGACTGATTGCCGGTGCTGAGCGGCGCGGTGATCACCACGCTATTGATTGTCGTGGTCGCTTGCAGGGTCTCGGTCCCGCTTGCGCTCGAGACATACCAGGCATAGGCAATCGCCCCCTGCATCGCGGCCACGCTGCAGAACAGCGTCTGGCCGAGGGTTACCGCCTGGCTCGCCTCCGCACTGATGTTCGAGGAGCCGCCCGACAGCATATAGCTCTTACCGTCGGCTCCTGTGACGTTCTTCGAGGTGGCAACCCCGTTCACGACGCTCGAGTTCTGGTACCCTTCGAGAGTCAGGCCGACGACCTTGACATAATAGGTTCCAGTCGGGAGTGTCGCGCCGCTGCCCGATGCCGACAACGTCGGGGTCGTCGGCGTGCCGAGCATCAGTGAGGCGTTGCCGGCGAGAATCGCCATCTCTTCCTTCAGCATCATTTTTTGCAGCAGGCGGAAGGTCATTCGCGCCTGAATATCCTCGAACTGGCGGCCAGCCGAGATTGCTTCGAAGGTCGCTGCGTCCTCCTCACCGATCGTCACGTACGTGGCTGATTTGTTCGAGGTCGAATAGGACATCTGCCCCGAGCGCTGGCCCTCAGGTACCCATCCCATCGCGTCGAAGCCGGAGCCCATAATTCCATTGACTTGGCGCCAGTTCGTGGCTGAGCCCGTGCCGCCGCCGACGCGTGGCATGACATTCCTGATCGGCGTGACGAAGGGATAGAGGTTCTTGGCCGGTGCTTGAAGGTCATAGGCGAGCAGGCCCGTTGCGGTCGAGATCGACTTGGCGAGCATGTCGTCCGGCTTGGCCAGAGCCCCTTTCAAGAGCTCCAGCGATTCCTGGGTGATCGGATTCATCAAAAATTCCTCCCGGAAGGGGGGCAATGAAAAGCCCGGCCGAGGGCCGGGCTTGGCGACGGCTTCGTGGCTAACGTGCAGGCGGAAGCTTGCACTTTCGCCGTTAGACGAAGCAAAGCTTCGTCACGAGGCCGGAGGGGGTGGTTGTTATACCGTCAATATGCGCCGCACCGGTAGGCGTCAGCGTTCACCTGCGGCCACGCCGAGCACCTGAATTGGATTAGCGTAGCTGGCCTTGATCAAGGTGAGGGTTTGTTCTTCCTTGCTCATTTTGGCGAGCGCCGACGCGATCGCGTCAGGCGAGAGTTGGTTGTCGCCGGCACTACCGGTGCTGCCGCTGTCCTGCTGCTTCGACACCGAGACGCTGCCTCGGGCAATCGTCAATGGCGGAAGCGGGGTGCGGGCGATGTCATCGACCCGTTTCGACAAGCGGTCGAGCAGCGGTACGATTTCGCCGAGGGTCTTGACCAACGTCGCTTTTTCGGCGCGTTCGTCGGCCAGCACCTTGGCGAGGTCCTCCGCTCGTACAGCTTTGACCGGGTCGAATTCGGTGCCCTGGTGTTCCTCCTCACCGACACCCGCAGCATCGCATACGACGCCCGCCGCGACCAAGTGGCCGTGCGCTGCGCGCAGGTGCCCCATGGTTTCGCTGGAATGGCGGGCGCCCGCCTTTGTGACATCTTGGGCCTTGGCGTTTCCTTCGGGAGAGGGTGCTGACTCAGAACTGGGAAGCACCCGAAAGCACGCCATCCCGCCGGTCAGCTTGCTGACGCATTCATGAGCGATGTCCATCAAGTTCTGATGCGCGCGGCCGCGCTTGCCGTGCGTCGCCGAAATCCCGCCGAGACCTTTTGACGTATCGACGGTGGCGTTGTCACCGGGGTTAAAATCGGATGCCGGCGGGTCTATCTGCGGCGACACCTGCTCGAAATCGCCGGCCGCGTCAACAGTCGACTCCTCCGACGGAGCGGCGCCGGCCTCGCACAGTTGGTCGCGCGCCCTGGACATGTGCGCTGTCTCCTCGGCCGACAGACCGTCGATCTTCAGGCATTTGTCGCAAGCGTAGCGGGCCATGTCCACCAAGGCCTGATCACCATATGAGTGCTTAGCCTTAGCGACGAGACCGGCGGCGAGCTTCTGCATGTTGGGCTTCCCTGTTTTGAGGAGATCCGCGATGCGCGCTGCTCCGCGCGCGTCGGCGGCCATTGCAAGCAATTCGGGCGCGTTTATTGGGAGAGATTCGTCGTCGTTTTGCGTGTCGTTCAGGATCTCGTTCGTTTCTTCAGCGACGAGCGCATTGAGAAAGACGCACAGCTCGGTGACAATCGCTCGGAGCCGGCCCGGTTGCGCCGACGCGTCGCCCTCCATCGCGGCCTCAACCTCGAGCGCGTCCTGAAGCCAGTCGAGTTCGAGGATGATGCGCGCGACGTGGCCAACATCCCAAAGCGCCTTGGTTAGCGCTGCACGCGACGCCTTGGCGCCGTCGGCGGCCGAAGCCGGACCCTCAGAATCGATCTTCTCTTTCCAGGCAGCGATTATGTTGGCTTTGATCCGCTTAACCTGGTCGTCGGTATATCGTCGCGCGTTGCTGGGTATGTTGATGTAACTCCAGGCGGCGCGGATGTGACGCTCGGTGTCGATCGGGTAGCGTAGCTTGCCGTCCGACTGGTAGCCGGGATCGGCGTAATTCACCTCGATTTGATCTCCGAGCGAACTCGCGGGTGCGTTCAAACTCCTCGGGGCCTCGGTCTTGGCGAGCGCCCCTTCGGCCGTCTCGATCGCCCTTTTTGCCGCATCGATCGCGGCTTCGGTTCCGCTGGCATCGTCGGCTTCTTCCCTGCTCGCCGACGGAGGTTCGGGAGCGGCTTGCGCTGACGGCGAGAAATTGAAGTCTGCTGGCCCGAGCGGCCCTTTTTCGAGACATTTAATCGCTTCGCCTTTGGCCCGATGATGGTGGCCCGGCACACCGCAAGCCCAGATCTGGATCGGAGGGTTGAACGGCTCTCGTGCAGGCGCCAGCAGCATGTCGGACGCGGCTGAAGCTTTCCAGCAGTCGAAAATGGATTCAGGGTTCGCTGGACGATCGACCAGCGAAATTTCGTTGAGCACAAGACCAGTGATAGCCTTGGGATTGCCGGCTTCGCGCCGCGTGACCCGGCCGCCGATCGAAAAGCCGCGATAGACCTGGTTTCTGACCTTGGTGACCGCGACCGGGTCGACGACATGGGCGACAATCCGGGTCAAGCCATCATCACCGACTTCGGCCTCGAGCGTGGTTCCGGCGGCCGAGAGCTGGTGCATCTCACGCAGTGCCGGGAAACGCATGTAGTCCGGGATCGCCGCGCGCATCGCATCGGCCCGTACGATCTCGCCCTGGTCGTCCACGACCTCCGATGACGCGATACCGTGCACGCACACGGTTCCGTCATCCTGAGGCTCGACTTTCTGGATTGCGCCATAGAGTCGCATGATCAACATCCCGCCAATGAGTAGTGCGTCCGGTCGCCCGTCATTTTTCCGGCTGCGCCCGACACGGCGATACCGGATTGAAGCCCTGGCTGCCAGAGGCGACAGGCGGCCGCTGCGCTAGGGCCTGAAGCAGATTGCCGACGGGCTGTGCCAGCACCTCGATTGCTTCGAGCGCCTGGCCCGCCACGGTCGAATTGTCTGGAACGAGGATCTTGACCGCAGCGGCGGCGACGCCCGCCCAGACTGGGTCTCCAGTAATGAAATAGCAGACCGAGCCGGTGAGGACGCCGAGGCCGATGACTGTGCTGGACTGCGGCGGCCATCGGAACTCCGATTTATTAACCATATGCCTCTTACCCTATCAATTCATCGCACTGACTTCAAACCAGATGGCGACCACGTCGTTGGCTGCGCCGGTCGTAAAGGATGAGCCGGTCAGGGCAATGACAATGGCGTCCGACTCCGTTGCTGTCGGGAAAACCGGTGAGCCGATCCCGCCATGGATGCCGCCGAGAATCGCTGTGCCTTGAGCGTACTGCGTATTAGATCCGGCAGCGCCGTATTTAACGACGTTTGACATCAGCTGCCAACCGACGTTGTTGTTGAGCGTCGTTGCGTTGATCCAGGCGCCGGTGTCGGCGATCACGGTGCCGCCTGTGACCACACCGGCAGAGATCGTCGCGTTGAACCAAAGCTTGACCCGCTTGTCGTTAGTCGTGGGTCCGGTGCTGCCCTGGGCGGTGATGGTGAGTCCACGGCCTGAGACATCAAAGCTCGATTCCGGCATGGTGTAACTCGCCAGTACGTCGTCGGTGGTGTCGGCATTATTGCCGGCAAGCAAGTTGCCGATCTGGCGATTGAGATTGCCGTCACCGAAAATGGTGCCGGCTCCGCCGCCAAAATATGTCAGCATGTTCGAAGGCACGACACCGACGCCAGGAACGATGCCGTCGAGCGCCCAGATCGCGGCACCAGTCGTCGCCGAAAGGCAAGTCCAAGCGCGGCCCGCGACGGTATTGAGCCAGCGCGAGCCAACCGAATAGTCCTGGGTATTATCGTCGGATCCACCAGGATCGGTAGTTGCCGAAAGGTTGTTATAGGCGGGTAATAAAGTGCAGCCACTGCGGATTAGATCGATCACGTCGTCGGTCGCAGCGGCGGCAATGACACCCTTCGCGTCCGCCGCGTACGAGGCGCCCGATGTCTGAAACCGCGTAAAAGGGCCAGGTGCCAACAGCTTTGTGGTCATGAGCTAGTTTCCTTGACTGTCACGGTCCCGGAGCTTTGCACAGGATCGTGGCGTTGAGCTTGAGCACGCGGCCGTCGCTCAGAGCAGCCGTCGCTTCAAGGATATAGGTGCCGCCGGCCGCCGTGATCGGCATGCCGCCGATCGAGGCGACCGAGAAAAACCCAGCACACGTTTGTAGCGACCCATCGGCCGGGGCGCGCAGCTGGATTGCCGTCTGGGTCGAGACCGACAATACTCGAGACTGCGGGGCCGGGTCGGTGGCCGTCTGGAACGGGGCCAGCGCGCAGGTCCAACTCGTCGAAACCAGAGTCGCCGCACCCATATCCGCAGTAAAATCGAAAGCGAAGTCGTCGATCTCGCCGATCTCGATCGGATCGAACGGCGTTGCCAGACGCATAGCCGAGTTCCTCATTGGCCTCTAAGCGGGTGGTTACCGCTGGAAACTGCAGAGCGCTATCGTTGCCGGGCATGACCGGCGGGCCTGTCAGTTCGAAAAAAAAGGTCGAGGTAATTGGCGGCTTTCAAGGCAGGAACGGCACCGCTTTTTCCAAGAACATCGATAGGATCAAGCCACCGACGGCGTTGCACGGTGCATTTGGTCCTTGCGTCGCAGACGCGAAGAGCCGATCGGCCTCGATCACTGAGGCCAGGCCGGGCTTTGACGCAGTCTCGATCGCAGCGGCTACTGGAGCCAATGCAACCCAGCACGCCGCCCCTTGCGGGTCACCGCCTTGGGTTGCGGCCTGTGCCGCGTTGGTCAAATCGGTGGCCGCGAGCTTGCCGACCTGCGCACACCCTGATACCGCCAGCAGCGGGATGCAGACGCAGTTGAAGAAAAGCAGTTTTCGCATTGCTTGAGCCCTTTCACAGTGTAGATTGAATCGAACCCGCACCGCGACAGCCGACCGAATGGTGCGGCGGGTCGCGCTCCTGTTACAGCCGTTTGAGCAGACGCAGGCGGCCGGGTGTGCTGAGAAGGCGTCGTTTGCCGGGCGAGGCAAGCAGACGCTCTAGCGACACCCGCACTGGCGTGGGTGGCGCTGACCACTCGATCGATAAGATCTCATCAGCAACAACTTTATTAGCCTGTCCGAGCCACTCGACAAGAATCGGGACCTTCTTCAGTTTCAGCGAGAGCCATTCGAGGAGCGTGCCGCTCTCGCCACTCTGCCGAGCCAGAGATTCGAGGACTGCCGGCGTTATGATGCTGACGGGAACCGCAGACGCAGCGGCCGTTCGCAAGATCCGCCGAACGCGCCCGTCCGCCGTGCGCCGACGCAGCATGACGGTGACGGTCGGCGACGGCTCGAGGAGCCGCCGAACACGCCCGTCCGCGGTGCGACGGCGTAGGATATTTGACATTCATCCCCCGCCGCCCTGGGCGCCTACCACATGTGGAACAATCGGCGGCCGCCGCCGGCGCTGCCGGGCCCGGCGCTTCCAAGTATCGACAGGATTGCCGACTGCGCGTTCGCCGAGATCTGGTGTTGATCTGCGATATAGTCGATCATGCCGTCATAGTGGACCGGCATTACGACGGCTTCCTTTTGCTTCACGCCGACTATGTAATTTCGCATGTAAGTCGCAAAATTGACCTCGTAGAAGCTCGCCGCGCCCGATCCAGCGAAAATCGAGTTGCCGAAACAACAGTCGTCGCTGTAATTCAGGATCTGAAACTGGCGCCTGTTGGGCCCGTAGCTGGCCATCATGTAGAGGTCGATGTAGCCCGCGACGCTGAAGAAGTTGCTCCAGTTCTGCTCGGCGCAGTTAGCACTCATCACTACATTATGCGAAGTGCCGCCCCATCCGGACGCCGCAACTAAGTAGTACGTATAGGTGTACCGAAGCGTAGGCGTTCCAATGCTCTTGACCGCGAGAGTCATCGGCAATGAATTATAGGTGACGCCTGTTACGTCATCGGCGCTCGTATCGCCTGCTACACACACGACCAGTAGCGAGTGAGGTCCTGTCGTCGCTGTGTAGGAATAGGTGAGCGAATTTGTGGAGCCGCCGTTATTGCCACCGTCAACCGCATTGACGAAGGCAATAGTTCCACCACCACCACCACCGCCGGCCGGTATCGCGGTGCCGGCGTGCGTGGTCAGAAGCTGTGCGGACGCGGCGGCAACAGCTCCGCACAAACAGATCAGGAGGCCGGCCAGGATGAGACGGCGCATGGCTAGAACTGCGCCCACACGATGGTGCCGGACACCTGGCCGGAGCCGCTGACGAACAGGCAGATGTTGTCCGCCGCCATCGCGGTGCGCGCGACAATACCGACACCGTTGCCCAATGTGAGGCCGCCATTGTTGGCAAGGTTCCACCCGGTGGCGGCGGTCGTGCCGCCTGCCATGCCGGCCGTGTTGGTTCCGCAAGCAGCGCCGGTGCCCTCGACGAGGGCGACGTTGTCGGCCGCCCCTGCTATCAGAGCGATGCTGCAAATGTAGGTCTGTTTTCCCGACGCACCCGATATGATCTGCGTATTCGCCGTCGTGTTGATCGGCGTCGAGGTCGTATTCGCTACGGGCGACCCGGCGCATCCCGAGGAATTCGGCGAGACAGCGACGACCAGGGCTGGGTCCGTCGCGGCGGGCGAGGTGCTCGCGGCCTTGACCGCCGCTCGGTTCGCGGCGCCACCGCCATCCGTGATCGCGTTCGGGAATACGCAGTTGTTGCTCGCGTCGTTGATCTCGGCGACGTTCTGCGATGTTCCGGTGGAGTCCTTCACGGTAAACGGGCTCGGACAGGCGGCCCGCGCCGCCGTGCCGCAACCCACGGCCGCCGTGACCAGCGCGGCCAGGATCCAGATTTTCGATTTCACTATCTTACGCTCCTATTATCTGATCATCATCGGGAGAGCGATGACGTTGCAGCCAGTGCTCACGGAGAAGTCCGACTGCAGTGCGCCGCAGGGTGTCGGGCCGGCACCGAACACCCCGTTCCCCGCGTAGTACGCCAACACGTCATAGTTGCCGGCGGCTGCGTCGCACTGGAATCCGTAACCGCCGTGGGCCACACTGATGGTGGCGCTGCCCTTCCCGTCGAACGTCGAACCGCCGGTCGCCTGCACGGTTATGCTGTTGGTCGCCTCGCCGCCCTTGGCGCCCTTGACCCAGAAGGTGTGTCCGACAATCGGGGCCAACGAGGTGCACTGCGGCAGGGTCTCGATTTTGGCCGACGATGACGAGCTGTTCCACACGATCGTGCCGTCGGCCGTCGTCGCGGTGTCGCTCGTGCCGGTTGCGACAATGCGGCTGACGCCAGAGGTAGCTGCCGCGCTGATCATCCCATTAGATATCGTGATCGTCGCGCCGTCCGGCTCGACGACGCCGAAAGAGCCGGTTGTCGCCAGTCCTGGCGTCACCGCCAAAGACCAGTGATCGCTTCCGTCAGAGCTCGCACAGACATAGGAATCCGCGACGAACGTCGTCGCGCTGCCGCTGATCCCAGGGAAGCCCGAGAAAGTCGAAATCGTCGTCTGCAACGTGAACCCGTGGTGCGAGAGATCGGCGAAGCAGAACCCGGCGCCGTCCGCGCCGCTGGGGGTTGCACCGTTGGCGCGCGCCAGGATGAAGGTGATGGCACTTGAGCCGTTCGCCAAATAAAGCTGCACGCCATCACCGGTGGCAACTGTGTGGCCGGACGAGTAGGCCTGAGCGCAGGCTTGCGGCGAGATCGTGCCGCCAGCCGGACCGATTGTCTGCAGTCCGGTGTTGCACACACCGACCTGGTTGGTCAGACCAGCGCCGAGGGTGATGATGCGGTTGAAGGATGTGTCCTGCGAACGAGCCACGCCAAAAGCAAGCGCAGCGGCCATGGTAGCGGCCACAGTTGCCGCAAGGATCCTACGCATGGCTCACCAGCGAGTGCTTGGCATAGAAATTCGTAGACGTGAGATCGAATGCCGCGCCCGATTGGTTGTACACCAGGATCGACCAATAGGCGGCATAAAGCCGAGCAGCGAATAGACCGAGAATTCCGGAAAATAATAGAGGGTGGCGTTTGCCGCCACAGTCACCACCGGCGTCAGCGACGCTAGGCTCCCGATTAACGAAGACTGGTCCGAAGTCGAGTTCGGATTTATTCCGTTCGTCCAGCTGGCGCCGTCCTCGCTGCACACCAGAAACAGCGAGGCAGCGCCTGACCCGCTGACGGAGCCTCCCGACTTGATCTGGGTCGGCGCCACAATGTCATCGTAATATTGCACCAAGGTCGTACCGAGCGCCCCAAGCCCTTTCGCTTGACCGTTTGGCAGCGCGGTCAGATTGTCGGTCGACTGCCCCGGTCCAAGTGGGAACGTCGCCAATGAGGCGACGCTGAGAGGATTGCTCATGACATGGTCGCCCTTATTATCAGCTCGTGGT
>DATEQL010000472.1:0-4137 GCA_035272665.1 Allostellaceae bacterium | reverse complement strand
AATGCGCTTCTCGTCCTGCAGACGTTCGGCGTCGCGATTCCGGGTCTGCCCGGCGCGCCTCGCGACTGAGCGCCTTCATCGGCGCGCCATTTCCGCGTAGGCGGCCGGCAGCAGGCGTGCCAAACGTTCGGCCCATTCAGCTTGTCCCGCGGATTGGGCGATCAGATCCTGGCGAATCTCGATCTCGACATGCGGCAGGCCACGCCGTTCGCCGTGCACCGGGACGGTATAATCAGTCGAATCAGTGACGCGATAAGGCTCGTTATCGCCCACAACGAGACCTTCCTCAGCGCTCAGCAATTCAAATAGCGGATGCGCGAGACGCGGATCGCGATTGTACAGCACCGCCGCGTGCCACGGGCGAGCCAAGCCCTTGAAGACCGGGGTGAAGCTGTGCAGCGCCACCAATACCGAGCCGCGACCCGCCGCCGCGCGCCGATCGAGCGCCGTCCCGATCGTGTCGTGATAGGGCCGGAATATTGCATTGATCCGAGCCGCGCGTGCGGCCTCGCCGAGGTCCCGATTGCCGGGGATCTCGGTTGTCTCGCTGATTTCGGGGATCGAGCTCGGCACATCGGGGTCGCGGTTACAGTCGATCACCAGACGCGAATAGGTCTGCAGGATCACCGCCGCGTCCAATAGGCGCGAAAGCTGCCGGCCGACCGCGCCGATGCCGATATCCCAGGCGATGTGGCGCTCGGTCTCGTGTTCGGGCAAGCCGAGCCTGTCGAGCCGGCGGGGTATGGCCCGGCCGGCATGATCGCAAGTGAGAAAAAAGACCGACCGGCCGGCCTCGTTATCGAAGGTCACCGGATGGGGTTCGTCGGGGTCGAGCAGCGTCTGCGCCATTGCGGTCAATAGACCTCGGCGTAGCGGGCGCAGAGTTCCGGGTGGGAAAGCCCCGCCACCTTTTCCGCTTCGACCCGCTTGAAGCGCAGATAGGCGTCGAAATGGGTCGGGCCGAACCAGTCCGCCACTGTCTTGCTGACGGCCAGCCGGTCGAGCGCCTCGGGCAACGAGCGGGGTAGCGACGGTGGGGTGCCGCCGGCTGCTGGCAGCGGCAGCGCTCGGCGAATCCCGTCGGTCCCCGCGAAGATGACCGCACCCAATGCGAGATAGGGACTCGCCGAGGCGTCTGTGGCGCGGAATTCGACATGAAACTGGCCCGTCGTTTCCTCCGGTGTCGCCGCGGCGAAGACCGGACAAATGCGCAAGGTGGCGCCGCGGTCCTGCCGAACCAAGTCGATCGCGGTCGGCGCCCACGCGTTGGGCACAAGGCGCAGGTAAGAGACGGGCGAGGGCGCGGTGATCGCGCAGATCGCCGGCAAGTGGTGCAAGACGCCGGCGAAGAAGTGCTGGGCCGGTTTGCTGAGATCCATCGCCTCGCCGGCCGCGTGGGTTGCCGGCCTGCCCGCCATGTCGACAAGACTCATATGAATGTGCACGCCGTTGCCGACGAGATCAGGGTCGGGCTTCGGCGAGAAGATGACGCGGTGCCCCAGCCTGTGTGCGGCAGCCCGCGCCATCTCGCGGGTGATGACCGCGTGATCGGCCGCCGTCAACGCAGGTTGCGGCATCACCGTCACCTCGAACTGGCGCGGGCCGTACTCGGCGAGGAAGGTGTCCGGACCCACCCTGGCCGCCCGCAAGGCCGCAATGAAACTCTCGCCGAAAGTACCTTGCCGGCGGAAGGCGCCGAGGGCGTAGGCGTCACCCGGCCGGTCGGACGTACCGGTGTAGACGAATTCCTGCTCGAATGCGGCGATCAAGCGAAGGCTTGCTGTGTCTTCGAGTTGTCGCACGGCGCGGCGCAGGAAATCACGCGGGCAGCATTCCCAAGCGCTGCCATCGGTATTGCAGATATCGCCCACGAAGAAATGCTCAATCGCCGATCCGTCGCTGAAATCGACCCGAACCTCGACCGACGGGTCGGGCACGATCATGAAATCTCCAGCGGTGCCGAACGGGGTGTCCCAGATCGGCCCAAACGGCGACATCATCAAATTGCTGCCGGTCCAACCAACGCCCTTCTTGAGCCGCAGTGGAAGCTCGCCTGCCGGGAACCCCTTGCCCCGCGCGAGGCCCGAGATGTCGCAGGTCGCGACGAAAATGAGTTCTTCCCGGATCATGCGCCCGCCTACGCTGAGCGATCGATGAAAACGGCGACGCGCATGTCGATTCCTCTCGGCATCCGATCGATGTCCGATAGGATGCCATAGTTAGAAATATTCGACCATGGAGGAGAGCCATGCCGATCGCGACCGTCCGCGGTGTCGAAATCAATTATCAAGTGCTCGGCGAGCGGGGCCCATGGGTGGCGCTTCAACCCGGCGGGCGCCGCGGCCTGGTCGGGGTCAAATCGCTGGCCGAGAAGATCGCCGAGGCCGGCAATCGCGTGCTGGTCTACGACCGGCGCAATTGTGGCGCCTCCGCCGTCTCGTTCGACGGCGGCAATTCGGAAAACGAGGTGTGGGCCGACGACCTCCACGAGCTGCTGTTGCAGCTCGACGCGCTTCCCGCGTTCATCGGCGGCAGCTCATCGGGCTGCCGGCTGGCTCTGCTGGCCGCACTGCGCCATCCCGCCGATTTGCGTGGGCTCTTGTTGTGGCGGGTCACCGGCGGCGCCTACGCGGCGCAGCGTCTAGTTCAGAATTATTACACGCAGTTCATCGAAGCGGCGGAACGGGGCGGCATGGAGGCGGTCTGCCGCACCGAACACTTCGCGGAGGTGATCGCGAACAATCCGGCCAACCGGGAGCGGCTCCTGTCGATCGGTGTCGAGCGCTTCATCGCGGTGATGAAGGCGTGGCGCCGGAGCTTCAACGAGGGCGCGGAACACCCCGTCATCGGGATCAGCCCGGCCGAGATGCGCTCGCTAACGATCCCGGCGTGCATTGTCCCCGGCAATGACCGGGTGCACCCGCGCGAGCCCGGCCAGGCTGCTCATCGGCTGATGCCCAGCGCCGAGTATCACGAGGTGCTGACCGAGGATCGCCCCGACCTCGATGTCGCGATGGAAGATTGGAGCGTCAAAGAAGGGCTGCTGGCGGCGATCTTCATCGATTTTCTGCGGCGTGCGCAACGCCGCGCCTGAGGAGAGGCCGGGCGGCGCGGCGTTTCCGGTATGCCCACGCCTGTCGTCGGGCCGCTAGAACGCCGGGAAAACGGGGGCCGGCATGACGTGCTCCTCGACCTGCCGAACCCCCGGAATGTTCTCGGCGGCAACGCGCAGCGCCTGCCTCTCCTCGCCGGAGCGGTCGTCGGTGAACCAGAGATGCACGACCCGATCTCTGACGATGATATCAGCCGCCCACATGTGAACCCACTCTTGCCCCTTAAGCTCGGCGAGAAGCTTTTCGCGGATCGTACGGTCGTCGCTATCGGCCGCTATCGCCGGTTCGCTTTTCGTCATCGCCAACGCCCGCACAAGATTCGCCCGGCTGACGATGCCGACGAGCTTGCCGTCATGCAGGACCGGCACGCGCTTGATCCGCTTTGTCTCGAGTAAGGTCGCGACGTCGGCGAGGTCGGTCGTGTCGCTGACCGAGATGACGTCACGGGTCATGATCTCCCGAACTATGCGGCCGTGCGCCTTGACATAGTCGCGAGCTGCCTCCTGATCCGACCCGATCGTGTCGAGCCATCGCGAGCGGCGACGCTCGGTCCGGCGCTCGGTGCCGGTTTCGGCACGATGCAACAGGTCGCCCTCGGTTACGATGCCGATCAAGCGATTGTCCTTGTCGACGACCGGAACCCCGCTGATTCCGCGTTCTGAAAGCAGCGTCGCCAGCGCCTGTACCGATGTGTCGGGGTCGACCGTGATTACGTTGGTTGTCATGACGTCCGCAGCATGCATCGGATCCTCCCAGCTGATCTGTTCGCGGATAATTTATCATGTGCCTCGCCGCTTTGACACACCTCAACCGCGGGCCGCGGTCGTCCCGCTCATGACAGGCACACCCGTCGCAATGGCGGTAATCCAAGGTTGCGGTGACGTTGACCCTCAAGGTGAGAAGCGGCGGTACCCTCGGCAAGGTCCGAGAAAAGAGCGCGAGAAGCGCAATGCGCCTGCGTCAGGAAGATACCTCAGTCGATCACCGCGATGCCCTGAACTTCCACGAGCAGTTCCGGACGCGC
>DATEQL010000471.1:0-5631 GCA_035272665.1 Allostellaceae bacterium | reverse complement strand
AGATGCCCTACACCCCCGCCGATGCGGGCAAGACCATTGCGCAGTGGGAAGTCGGATCGTGGATATTGGAGAACTTCGCGACCGTCGACGAGGTGAAGGCCAATATCGGCACCATCGTCGTCCCCGCCGTCGTGTTCGGTGGATGGGGCTTCGCTCCGGAGGCGCATTACATCGTGCACGACCCATCCGGCAAGAGCATCGTGATCGAGTATGTCGGCGGCAAGCTCAATGTCTATGACAACCCACTGGGCGTGATTACCAACTCTCCGGCGTTAGATTGGCACATGACCAATCTGCGCAACTATGTGAATTTCTCGATGACCAACGTTCCTCCAGTCAAACTGGGGTCTGTCAAGCTCGAGCCGTTCGGCCAAGGCTCGGGGATGCTCGGTATGCCGGGAGACTTCACGCCGCCGTCCCGCTTCGTTCGCGCCGTCGCCTTCAGCCACTCGGTCCTACCGTCAAAGACCGGAAACGACGCCGTTCTTCAGGCGTTCCATATCCTGAACCAATTCGACATCCCAAAGGGCGCGGCCCGCGAACACGAGAAGGACGAGCACGGCAATATCCTGGCCGACTATACGATCTGGACCGCTGCGAGCGATCTCAAGGCCAAGCGGTACTATTTCCGCACATACGAGAACAGCCAGATCCGAACGGTGGACCTCATGAAGATGGATCTCGACGCCAAGGACATCGTCAAAATCTCGATAAAGGGCGACGAGGTTATCAAGCCGCTAAACCCATGAACGGCAATTCACCTCGTTGGCAGGCGGGTGATTCGCAAGAACCTCGCAGATCTGGTCGATGCGCCTTTAATTGGTGTCCCGGGTTTGCAGGCTGGCGCCTCGCAAACGCCCTGGCTTCCGCCATCATCGACGTTTTTCCTCATTCACCGGCGGTGGTGACCACCGCCAGGGTGCCAGCCCTCGAGCTGGCGAGATGCTTCGGAAGCGGCCGTCTTGTCTTGAAGGTCGGCGGCGTCGACGTAACCGATGATTTCGGAGAAGGGTGCAGATCATGGGTCAAGACGAGTATGAGGCTACGGTGACCGCGTTCATCCGTACGAAAGGCATCACGCGCTGTCCAACCGCTTGCGCTTTACCAACTCAAGGGACCGTTACCGCCGCCGACCGCGCGGCGCTCGAAAATTATGCAGCTGCGTGCGAATGGTTGCGCAAACGGAGGATCGCCGGTCGCAGGCGATCATTATCGACTTTCGGGATCCCGGTAGTCAGCCACTGAACAAGGTTCTGCGCAGTCATGCCTTAGTCCGCTGACCGAACGGGGCATAGCGCTAGGGACAGGTCTGACCACGACATTCTCCTGAGGATTTGATGCGACTGCTGCTCACTGCAAGCAAACATCCACCGGGCTCGTCATGCATATCGCCGGCACCTTTGGGCTGATCTGCGCTGTCTTGCTTGGCCTGCTAACAGTCGCGATCGAGCAGACACATCGCGAGTCGCACCAGGTCGGGGCACAGCTCGTAACGCTTGCTGTGGGTGTCAGCGAGACCAAGCCAGACCTTGGCTAGTACAAGCCCAGATTTGAGGAGGCGGCAAAAGGGCCTCGACAGCTAAGCGCTAATAGAGATACGACCGCCAGTGCGACAGACTGCCCCCTGTCACAGATTGGAGAACTCGATCAGAAATATTCGGCGAGCGAGATCTCGTGGCCCCAGGGGTCGATCGCCGCATTAAAGCTGGTCACGCTGATTACGCCCGAAGTCAGTCTCTCCGGATCCGATACCTTGCATCCCGAAGCTGTGATAACCGACGCCCCGCTGGAACCAGAACGCGACGCCAGCAGCGTTACCGAGCCCGGTCGACCGGGTATCAGGGAGTTCGCGCGCGTACTGGCATCTGCGGGGCTCAATATCCAACGCTTGTTCTCGCAGCTCAGTCTGAACCGGGCCGAAGGCGGTCCCTTCGTGCCACCTCGGAAAGGCGATCAGCTTAGCGGAATCGGCTCGGACAAGCTCGAAGAGATACGCGGCTTGATCAAGTCGCTGCCGCTGTCGTTGCCGCTCGAGTATTTTCGGCTCGAGAGCCGCTTCGGGCCGCGGCGCGATCCTTTCAATCGACGGCCGTCTTTTCACACAGGGCTCGATCTCTCGGCCCCCTATATGTCGCCTATCTATGCGACAGCGCCCGGAATCATCACTTATGCTGGATATCGCGGCGGCTACGGCAGGGTTGTCGAAATCGATCACGGGGCACGGGATCTCTACTATCTATGGCCATATGTACCGCTATATGGTTTCGGTAGGACAGAGGGTTTCCGAGCATGCTCAGATCGGCTCTCTTGGCAGCACTGGCCGCAGCTCCGGACCGCATGTGCATTACGAAATTCTCGTGAACGGCGAACCGCAGGATCCCGAGAGGTTTATCGCGCTTGCCCCCCTGATGCCGGTTACCGAGAGATAACACCGGTCAGGCCAGTTCAGCGGGCCGGGTCATGCCGGATCCGACTGGCGCCAGCGTTGTAAAGCAGCCATTGCGAGCGCATTAGAGCCCCGAGAGGTGAGTCGCCGGCAACGCTGAGAGCAGCTACCTGATCCTTCCCGAATAAAGCGCGTCCTGTACCAGGTCGAGGGGTTACCTGGCCTGTCAGCGATCAGCAACTCAATCGAGCAGCGGAAGGCGTTGCCCGGCGTGCTCGATCAGCGTAATGCCGAGCTGCTGCAGCCCCGCGTGCGCCCGGTCCGAAGCGTCTCCGGTCATCCAGACCTCGATCTTACGGACTGGCTGCGGCTTCGGCAATGTCTGGCCGAGGCTGGTCGCAATCCCCGAGGTTCTTTCAGTCCACAAGAGCCGATCGATCGGCAGCAGGATCACGGCCGACCCCTGACCGGTATAAGCGATTGGAATGTTCAGATAGATGTCGAGACGCTGGATCGGAGCGACCGATCGATGGTAGTCGGCAAGAAGCTCCGCCATTTCCTGAAATAGTAGAGCGGCGTCTTCGCTGTCGGCGCGCGCAGCGTATTGGATAAAAGCCGAGCGGCCAGGTATCCCGCGCAGCGCCGTCATGGCCTCGACGATCACCGTCTGATGCCGCGGAGAAAGCAGGCGGTTCTCGAGAAACCGGTCAGCCACCGGGTCCGGCACGCGCATTTGGCGCAACGCCTCGCGGTTGCGCCGGGAGAGCTCCGTCGCCGGCAGTGCATTGACGATGCTCTTGGCCTGCTCGAGGGTGCGCACGCCACTCGCGACTTGCAGCACAACCGCGCCAGTCGCCATCGAGGCGGCACCCAAGGTCAGATTTCCGGCGGCCGAGGCCCAGGCGATGCTGTTGAGTTCTTTCTGGAGAACCTCGTTGCTGGAGTAGACGTCGATATCGAACTTTTGCGCGTATTCGCGCTTGAAGCTGGATACGGCGAGCAGGTTCTGCGCCACCCCGTCTTCGTACTTGCTTCTGCCGCCGCGTTTCGCCGCCTCCGAGACGCGGCCGAAGACGCTGAAAACCGCTTCCGGAACGGCGCCGATCGTGGCGACCGGATCATTGATCAGGTGCTGGGCCCCTTGCACCACGCCCTTTCCGGCCTCGACCGTCGCCTTGGCGAACGCATCGCTCTGATGGATCTTTTGCAATTCGGCGATTGCAGCGATCTCCCGGACCAACCGGCGCAGCCGGGCATCGCTCGGCGGGCTGAACGGGCCGTAATCCGATGTCACCGAATATTGGTTCATAAAGGTGAAGGTGCTGACGGTGGGGCCCAATTGGTAATGGGCCCCCCGCAGCAACGCCGGCGGCACGACATCCGCGGTGGCACGCACCTCGGGAGAATCGAAGGTCGTCTGGGCCAACGCAGCCACCCCGCGGAGGCCGGGGTCCAGAGCCAGCAGCAAAAGGACGGCAATGATCGTCGGGAATGCGCGCCGGCTGCGGTGATATTGTTTCAATCGCGGCATCGATCGGCCCTCCCCCCAAGTTGGGTTACACCGATCGATGTCGGGAAAATTTACCCCGTAAGAATGGGGCGTTCGCTCAATACGGGCTGCTGCCGCCGCCCGGCCGTGGAGCGTCGCGCATTTCGGCGACCGCCGCCTGGCCGCCCATCGTCATGAAGCGGTTGTCGCCGCCGACGGTGACAAAGGTGAATCCCATCTCGATCATCTTCTTGGCATAGGCCGGCGCGCCGCAATGGATGCCGGGCTGCACCTTGTGCCGCTTGCAGCCCTCGAGCACCTTCTTCAGCGCCGCCGTCATCCACTCGTCGGGCTTGTCGCCGCCCGGCGCGTAGCCGAGCGAGATCGACAGGTCCGAGGGGCCGATATAGATCGCATCGAGACCCGACGTCGACAGGATCGCGTCGAGATTGTCGAGCGCCTCCTGGGTCTCGATCATGCCGAAGGCAACGATGACGTCGTTGGCCTTGGCATGGTAATCCGGGCCGCCATAGAGTGCGGCCCGGATCGGCCCAGAGCTGCGATAGCCGAGCGGTGCGTAGCGGCACGAGCCGACGAATTTTTCGGCCTCGGTGCGGTTGTTGATCATCGGGCAGACGATGCCGTAGGCGCCGGCATCGAGCGCCTTTTGAATGTGGGCGGGGTCGTTCCACGGCACCCGCACCATCGGCGTCACATCGGTGGTCGAGATGCCCTGCAGCATGGTCACCATCATCTGGTAGTCGATCATGCCGTGCTGCATGTCGATGACCAGCGAGTCCCAGCCCATATTCGCCATCACCTCGGCCGAGAAGCTGCTCGGGATGCCGCACCAGCTGTTGATGACGGCTTTGCCCGCCGCCCAATTGTCCCGTACTCGGTTCGCCCGCATGACCCGCTCCATCCTGGCCTCCGCGACTAGTTCGCCGATCCCGCCAGCTGGCGCAGGAGAAGTCAAGGATTCCCGGTTATTTCCCGGATAGTGCCGCGAACCGGGTATTCGGTGCCGGTTTCGACGCAAAAAATTCGCGCTTCGGCACAACAAATTCCCGGTTTGCTAAGCTCAGGAATTTGGCTGCAAGTCGTTGATTCGGCGCCCTTCCGGTACCCACCCGATGCTCGGCCAGCGCCCTTTTCCAATTACCCGGTTTCGTCACCGCGGCCCGTTTTTAGCATGGGGCGCGTCGGCCGGGGGTCCGCGCTAGTCGAGCACCTCCCGGTTGACGACGTTGTCGCGGATCGGCTTGCCGTCGAGCACGCTCAGGATGTTCTGCACGGCGGCCACACCCATGCGGTCGACCGCCTCGCGAGTCACTCCGGCGACGTGCGGTGCCGCGATGAAGTTCTTGAGGCCGAGCAGCGGGTTGTCCGTCGGGGTCGGCTCCTGGTCGAAGACGTCGAGTGCGGCACCGGCGATGCGGTTCCCCTTTAGCACGTCGTAGAGTGCCTTCTCGTCGATGATGCCGCCGCGCGCGGTGTTGACGATGAACGCGGTCGGCTTCATTTGAGCGAGCCGCGCGGCATTGAATAGCCCAACCGTCTCGGGGGTCTTCGGGCAATGGATCGTGATGAAGTCGGCCCGCGCGACAGCCTCGTCGAGGTCCTGCACCGGCTCGTAACCCATGCCGTGGATCGTCGCGGAATAAGTATACGGGTCGTAGACCAGCACGTTCATCTCCATGGCCGCATAGCGCTTGGCGGCGCGCGTGCCGATCTTGCCAAAGCCGATAATCAGCAC
>DATEQL010000470.1:0-2071 GCA_035272665.1 Allostellaceae bacterium | reverse complement strand
GGCGTGCTGGCGGTCGGCGAGCACGCGCGGAGCCCCGGGCGCGAGGTGCTGGCGGCACTCCTGCTCGGCTACGATGTCGCCGGGCGGCTCTCCGCCGGGTTCACCCCGCGGCCGTTGGCGCACCAGAACGGTCAAGTTTCGCTATTGGCGGCGGCCGCGGCAGGTGCGCGCCTGCGCGGTCTCGATGCCGCCGGCATCAGCCGCACCATGCGCATCGCCACGACCCTGCTGTTGACACCGAGCTATACCAACGCTGTGGCGGGTGCAACGACACTCAACGTCGCCGGCGGCATGAGCGGTTTTGCCGCCGCGCTGGCGCCGGAGTTGGCGCTCGCCGGGTTCGAAGCGCAGGAGGATGCGATCGAGGAGGCGCTCGGCCAGCTGGTCGGGAGCGGCTTCACACAAGACGGCCTCCTCGACGAACTCGGCACACGCTGGGAGATCACCCGCAACTATTTCCGCCTCTATGCTTGCTGCAATCCGATCCACCCGGCGCTCGATTGCCTCCGCGAAGCTCTGGCGGAGTTGCGCCCGCAACCCGGCGAGATCGAACGCATCGACGTCGCGACCTATCGGTTTGCTTCGGTCATGCGCCACCCCGATCCGCCCAATTATTTCGCGTCGAAGTACTCGCTGCCCCATGCCGCCGCAGTCATGGTCGTAAAAGGTAAAGCCGGCTACGCCGAGCTCGACGATACCGCCGTAAACGATCCCGTCATCGCCGCGCTGCGTCACCGCGTGCACGTGTCGGAAGACCCGGAAATGAGCGCCGTCGCGCCGCGGCTTCGGCCGGCGCGCGTGACCGTGACGCTGCGCGACGGCCGACAGGCTACGCAGGCCTGCGATAGTCATCGCGGCGACTTCCAGCGACCCTTTGCCGAAGCGGAGATTCGCGCTAAATTCCACGAGCTCGCTGGCGTCGTGCTTACCCCTGAGGGAGTGTCCCGCGTCGAAGACGCGGTCGATCGCGTCGAGGATTGGCAAAGCCTCGACGCACTGACCGAATTGCTGCGCGACTACGGCCGCCCTTAGCATCCCGAAGACGGCAATCTCGGTGACCGCCGGCGCCAAGCCTGATAGGCGGCTCCACGTCTCTGGCCGGCGCGTGATCGCAAACCTAACGCTTGATACCGGAGAAGCCCTCACCCGCCTCGCTCCGCTCACCAACCTCTCCCGCGTGCGGGAGAGGGGCAAAGAAGCGAGACGTACATTCTGAGAGGCGCTCTCCCGCACCGCGGGAAAGGAGGAACCCAGCCCCCTCTCATTCCCTCCCCCGCTTGCGGGGGAGGGTTAGGGTGGGGGCTGGGCGGGTGAGGGTCTGTTGCGACGGAAGCTGCCGTTTGGTCGCGATCGCGAAATCATCGGGCTCGGCCCTCGACAGTCGCATCGGCTCCCGTTAGGAGAGGACGATCCCGCTCGGACACCGGCGCGCACCATTTTTGCGAGCGGGTGAAACTGGAGAGTGACCATGCTGCGCTGCGCAAATTCTCTGTTTACCAAACTTCCCGGCTGCTGGTTCGCCGTGGTCGGCTGGCTGGTCATCTTTTCCCCGATCCCGGCAGAGGCGACGTCGGGCCCGGGAGAGGTGGTCCGGCATTTCTGTGGCCAACTGCTCGATGTGATGCAGCACGCCACGACATTGGGAGCGAGGGGCCGCTATCAGAAGCTCGAGCCGATCGTGCTCGGCACGTTTGACGTGCCGTTCATGGCGCGGCTGTCGATCGGGCCGACCTGGGCCAAACTATCGAGTGAGCAAAAGCGGCGTGTCGCGCAAGCCTACGGCCGTTACATTACCGCCGTCTACGCCACCCGGTTTGACGGGTATTCCGGCGAACGGTTCGAATTTTTCGGCGAGCAGCAGATCAAGCACGGCACGATGGTCAAGACACGCATCGTCAAAGCGAATGGCGAGCCCGTATCGATCAGTTTTGTGCTGCACGACAACGACATTGCGTGGCAGGTACGGGACGTCTACCTCGACAGTGCGATCAGCGAGGTGGCGACGCGCCGATCGGAGTTCTCCGCGACGCTGCGCAGCAGCGGCATCGACGCCCTGATCGCCTCGCTGAAC
>DATEQL010000469.1:0-8966 GCA_035272665.1 Allostellaceae bacterium | reverse complement strand
ATTGCGGCCCTGCCATTTGTTGGCCTTTGACGCAATTTCCGAGGAGAGAAACTGGCGCATGAAGAAGCCGGGGTCGGGCTCGCCCATATTCGTCGTGAACATCTGCATATCGGTATAAAATTTCGCGTAAGTATCCGGGTTCGCCACGTCAGAAGAAAAATACACCGACGCTGTCACCGACTTCAGCTCCACATCGATGCCGGCCTTCTGGCAAGCCTGCTTGACAATCGCCTGGTTCTTCTGGCGCGGGGCGTTGATCGAGGTCTGGAAGATGAGTTTCAGCCTCTTGCCGTCCTTGGCGCGGACGCCATCCGACCCGCGCTGCCAACCGGCCTCATCCAACACCTGGTTCGCCTTGTCGATATTGAACTCCCAGTGCGTATCCTTCGACACAAACCGCTGCGGGTTGTTGATAAAATTTCCAGTCGCTATCCCGGTGCGTCCGTAGATATGAGCCTCGACCGAGGCGCGGTCGACAAGAAGGCTCAGCGCGCGGCGGACGGCCGGATCGCTGAACAGTGGATGCCTCGTCTTGACGCTCGAACGCTCGCCGCCGACTTCGGTCCAGGGATCCGTGCTGTTGAGCTCGATGTGCTCGACACTGCCACCAGGCACGATCTCGACACGGCCCTTGGCGTTGCCACTATTTTCCAGCCTGAGGAGGATCTCGTCCTCGACCTGCAGGTTCCACGCGTAGTCGTATTCGCCGGTCTGGATGACCGCGCGCGCCGCCGAAACGGCGTCGCCGCCGCCCTTCATCTCGATCGTGTCGAAATACGGCCGATTGGGCAGATGATAGGAAGGGTTGCGCTCGCCTTTGACCGAATCGCCGGGTTTGAAATCGACAAACCGATAGGGGCCGGTCCCCACTGGCTTCAGGTTCTCCGGCGCGTCTCGCGAACTGGCGCCTTGATAGGGCTCGAATAGGTGCTTCGGGATGATCATGCCGAGTTGGCCGACGAAGGCGCTCGCCCAGAATGGTGTCGGCTTGGCGAAACGCACGCGAACCGTGAGCGGATCGGCTTTTTCGACCTTGAGGTCTTTGTAAGTCCCGATCGTCGTCGCCGCCGTCGCCGGGTCCGCCGCGTACTCCCAATTGAACACGACATCGTCGGCGGTAAAGGGCCGGCTGTCGTGCCATTCCACATCCCTCTTGAGCTTCCAGGTCACCGACATGCCGTCGGGCGCAGCGCCGCCATTCTCGATGTCCGGGATTTCGGCGGCGAGCACCGGCGCCAAATTGCCGTCGGCATCCCAGGCGGCGAGGGGCTCGTAGAAGATTCGCGAGCCCTCCTGGTCCTTTGTGCCGACGGCGAAATGCGGGTTGAGCAAGGTCGGGGCCTGCCAGAACAACAGCTTCAGCGCCCCGCCGCCACCGGCCTTGGTCGGCTTGTAGTCGGATTGGGACGACGTTTGCGCCATTCCGGCATGCGCCAGGAGCCGGCTCGCAAAGGGTACGGTCAGGCCGAGGCCGACCATCTTTTTCATGAAAGCCCGACGCGAAACCCGGCCGGGCCCTACCGCCGCGATCAGCTCGCGCAACTCTCGCTCGCCCATGGCAGCCTCCCTGCCCTGTGTCGCCGGTTCCGGGTCTTTCGAAATCCGAGGACCGCACCTCGAACGCGACCGGATATCAGCACCAGATGTTAGCACCAAACGGGACTCCTTCACCATTCGCGGTTCTCCTCCCTTCGCGATCAATGTTCAGGGCTCCCGGTCACTTGTGCTTGCCGTGCGCGACCGAACGGCCGATGATCCTCATCTGGCGGTAGCGGGTCGGCCACCCGGCCGGTGGCGGCGTCGGCCGTTTTCGAAAGAGGAGAGCACTTATGCTGACACGCGAAGACAACGAGCTGGTGACCAGGACGGGGCCGGGGACTCCGATGGGCGACGTGTTGCGGCGATATTGGATCCCGGCGTTTCTTGCGCGCGAGCTGCCGGAACCAGATTGCCCGCCGGTCCGGGTAAAGCTCCTGGGCGAGCATCTCGTCGGTTTCCGCGACAGCCAAGGCCACATCGGCCTGGTCGATGAATTCTGTCCGCATCGGCGCGCCTCGCTTTGGTTCGGGCGCAACGAACAGTCGGGCCTGCGCTGCATCTATCACGGCTGGAAATTCGACGTCGACGGCAACTGCGTCGATCAGATGAACGAACCCGAACAGTTCTGCCACAAGATCCACCTGACGGCCTATCCGACGACCGAGATCGGCGGCGTAATCTGGGCCTATATGGGACCGCGCGAGCGGATGCCGGCGCCGCCCGTTTTTGAATGGACGCAGGTGCCGGAAAGCCACCGGCACTGCTCCAAGGTGTGGGAGGAGTGCAATTGGCTGCAGGCGTTGGAAGGCGGCATCGATACCTCGCATGCCCCGATCCTCCACCGCGCCATCACCCCCAACACCTCCCGCCCGGGTATCCCGGTGCAGGGGCCGTTTGTCCGCGGCAAAGCGCCGATCCTCGAGGTCGACGTCACCGATTATGGCTACCGCTATGTCGGGATACGCCCGCTCGACGAAGATAAGACCTATGTGCGCTCCTATCACTTTGTCATGCCGTTCACGCAGATCCGGCCGCAGCAGCTCGGCCGCGCCATGGGCGGCGGGGATCGGACCAACATCGCCGGCCATATCTGGGTCCCGATCGACGACGAGAGCTGCATGGTGTGGAACTGGATGTACAGCTACGGCAAAGAGGGGCTGAGCGACGACGACCGCATGGAGCGCGGCAACGGCAACGGCCCCGATTATGTCGAGCAGTCCGGGGAGTTCCGCTCGTTCCGCAACAAGCGCAACGATTGGATGATCGACCGCCAAGTGCAGAAATACGAGACCTTCACCGGCATCGACGGGATCAACACCCAGGACCGCGCGGTGCAGGAGGGCATGGGGCCGATCGTCGACCGCTCCAAAGAGCATCTCGGCCCTGCAGATCGCGCGATCATCGCGACGCGGCGGCTGCTGCTCGACGCCGTCAAGACGGTACAGACAGGCGGCAACCCACCGGGCGTCGACGACAGCTATTATTCGGCGCGGGCGATCGAAAAGATCTTCCCCCGCCATGACACCTGGCGCCAGACCGTGCTCCCCGAGATGTATGCGGAGGAGCTCCCGGTCGCGGCAAAATGACACCGGGGTACCTCGCCCTACCGCCGGAGCGCTCGCCGAGGTGAGCGCTCCGCTGCCGGCCAAGTTCAGCGGATAGATAAGTCTCAACGACGACGCCGCCGGTCGAGCCGGTCCAAAACCAGCGAGCGCAGCGCCGCACCCGCCCGCGCGGTGTCGTCCGGGATGGGATAGGACCAGGATTCGATCCTCCCGGAGAAAGGCCGGATGATCCCGGCCTGCTGCATCAGCTGGTGAAAGCGGGCGAATTTGGCGTTGCCGCCGTCGAGTTCGAGGATATGAACGGGTTTGCCGGTCGCCGCCGCCTCACTAATCATCGACACCGAGTCGGCGGTCACCATAAACGCGTCGGCGAGGCCAAGATAAGCAAAATACGGGTTGTCGCCGGTGCCGTCCCAGATCGCCACCGGCAGCCCCGCGAGCCGATCCTGCATGAGTTTTAATCCGTCCTTCCCGGTCCGCCGCGAGGGCGTCACCAGCGCCGAGCCGCCGCGTTCGCGCACCACAGCGGCGATCGTGTCGGCAATTTCGCCGACGCGGTGCAGGGTCAGGCGATAGGATTTGTTGCTGCCGCCCAGCAGCACCGCCAGGATCGGGCGCGGCATCGCTGTCAGCTTCGGGAAGCGGCGGCGCTCGGCTGCAAGCCGCGCCGGGGTCACGAGATGCATGGCGCCGCGGCTGACGATTACCCGCGGCCCGCGCAAACGGTCGTGCTCGGGTACGATCAGCAGGTCGAACTCGGAACGCTGAAGATGCGGATCCTGGACCTGCGTCAAGAAGGAGCGCCTGCCGCTGGCGCGCCGGATTGCCAGGGCGGGCAGCACCGTATTGCGGCCGCAGCCGATCACGAGATCGGGCCAGGGAGGTGCCAACTGCGCCTTGCAGCGCGATACGGCGTAACGAGGCAAAAGCCACAGCTCCGGCGGCAGCACGCTCCAGGGCGGGCGAATGTCCAGGGGTTTTTCGACGAGGTGAAAGCCGGTCGCCTCCGCGAGCCCGAGCGCTTGGCTTCTCATGCCGGCTTTACCGTCGTGCAGCACCCAAGCTAGCGGTGCGGCCATCTCTTCAGTGGCAAGCGGCACAGAAGCCGTCGGCGTCGAGAAGGGAGACATCAACGTCGTTTAAGGTAACCCGGCAGGCGGGACAAGCCGGCGTACGCGCACCCAGAGTGTGAGTCTCGAGCCAATTTCTCGGATCAGCACAGTCTTCGTCTTGTCATCCGCTCGAGTTCGCCGGCTCGGCCATGGCTTCGATGTCGAGATAAAATGTCTGATCGAGCGCATATTGCCAGGCGACAGCCGCATGAGCAACCTGATCGGTAAAGCCTAGCCAGCTCGAGTCGAATCGACGAAGTTCGGCTAATACGTTGGCCGTATAAGTGTCCCCAGTCTCAGTGCTGAGCAGCTTGTAACGGTAACTGGCTTCTGGAGCCGCGACATAGCGGTCGAGTGCAGTCGCTCCGCGCCCATCGGCGGAAGCGGCCGACACCAAGACAGCCGTCAGCAGGCCGCAGAGGGCGCCAGCGACTCCTTTGGGCATATACTCCTTTCACTCAGTCGAGGACGAGGGAAAGGTCAATCCCACCATAAGCACCTTCCCACCAAATATAGTCAGATCCGAGCCTCTCTCTATCCTACGCGTGGTTTCCGAACAGAATCCCCGTGGCGCGCTGCTGTCGCGTCACACGATCGGCCGTCCCGAGCGGCTAGGGCACAAACTGGACATCCCATGTCTTCGCCGGCGGGGCATCCGTGCGGTTCCACCAGCCGCCGCCCAGGGCCTGGAACAATGCGGCGGTGTCGGCAAAGCGCGCGGCTTGCGCCTGCACCAGGGCGAGCAGCGCTGTGTCATAGGTGTTCTCGGCTGTCAGCAGGCCCAAATAGCCGATGGCGCCGAGATGCAACTGCATGCGCGCGATCTCAAGGCTCTTGAAGGCGGCGCGCTCGGCGGCATAGGTCGCCTTCAGAGTCTCCGCGTCGGATTGCAGCGCGTGCAGGCTGTCGGCGACGTTTTGAAAGGCGGCTATGACGGTGCCGCGATACATCTCTGCCGCTTGGTCGAAGGCGGCGTCGGCAGCGCGCTTCTTGTGCAATAAGGTGCCCGCGTCGAAGACCGTTTGCGCCACATTCCCGGCTACCGTCCAAAACGCGGTACCGGGAGTGGTAATGAATTGGCTGATCAAGTTCGAGGCGGTGCCGGCATTACCGGTCAGCGTGAACTGTGGCAGCTGAGCGGCGACGGCCACGCCGATCTGGGCGCTGGCTGCATGCAACTGCGCTTGGGCAGATTGTATGTCCGGGCGCTGCTCGACCAGTTTCGACGGCAGGCTGACCGGCAGCTCCAGCGGTAACCGCAGCGCGACGAGTTCGAACTTCTCGGAAGGCTCCTGGCTCGGCAACCGGCCAATCAGCGCCGTCAACAGGTCGCGCTGCACCGCCAACTGCTTCTGCAATGGCGGCAATGTCGCCTGCGCCTGCGCCAAGGTCGCTTCAACCGCCGCCACATCCGCCCCCGCCACCTGGCCGAGCGCCAATTGCTTCTGCAGGATGTCGAGCGAGTCGGTCTGGATTTTGATGATTTCCTCGGTCGCCGCGATCTGCCCGCGCAGCGACGCCTCCTGAACCGCCGCGGCGACGACGTTCGAGGTCAAGGTGAGATAGGCCGCCTCGAGCTGAAATTGCTGGAACTCGGCCGTGGCCGCCAGCGATTCGACCTCGCGTCGTGTCCCGCCGAACACGTCCGGCGCATAGCTCACAGTCACCTGCCCGGTGTAGAGACTGTAAAACGCGCTACCCGAGGCCGCCACTGGCGTGACTGCACCGGTCGCGGTCTTGTTGCGGCTCGGCGAGAAGCTGGCAGCCACCGTCGGGAAAAATGCGCCCTGCTGCGCGTAGACATTTTCCCAGGCCTGGCGCAATGCCGCTTCCGCCGCCGGCAAGGTTGGGTTGTTCTTCAGTGCCTGCTCGATCAGGGTATTGAGCGCCTCGGAGTGGAACAGTGTCCACCACTGCCCCGGGATGTCCAGAGCCTGCACGAAGCGCTGCGCCTCACCGCCGGCGACCCCGGCGGAAGCCGTTTGCTGCGCCAGCGGCGCTGACGTGTACCCGGTGACGTCCGGCGCAGCGGGACGCTCGAAATCCGGACCAACGGCGCAACCAGCCAGCAGAAGCAGAACGATAATCTGTGTTACAAGGCGCGAAAAGCGCTGGTGACCGAGCATACCCGGCCTACTCGGCCGGCGCCGACTGCGGCTCCGGCTCCTCGACCAACTGCTTGCGCCGGGAGAATATGTCGATCAGCACCGGTAGCACCAAGAGGATCAGCAGCGGCGCCAATAAACTACCTCCGACGACGACGATGGCGAGCGGTTTTTGCACCTGCGAGCCGATGCCCGTCGATAAGGCGGCGGGCAGCAGGCCGACGCAGGCGACGATGCAGGTCATCGTGACCGGACGCATCTGCACCTCGCAGGTGCGCAAAAGGGCCGCACTTCGCTCGGTTCCCGCCTCCAGCGCCCGATTGAAAAACGCGATGACGATGATCCCATCCATCGCCGAGATACCGAACAACGCGACAAAGCCAATCGCGGCCGAAACGCTGAACGGGGTGCCGGTCAGGAACAGCGCGAGAATGCCGCCGATCAGCGCCATCGGCATGACGCTCGCTGCGAGCAGCATGTCGATCACCGAGCCAAAGTTCAGGAACAGCAGCATGCAGATGAGCCCCAAGCTGAGCGGCACGGCGACTGCGAGGCGGCCGATCGCCTCCTGCAATTCGCCGAACTCGCCGACCCATTCGAGGCGGTAGCCGGAAGGCAGCTGGACCAGCTGCGCGATCTTCT
This sequence comes from Allostellaceae bacterium, assembly GCA_035272665.1. GTDB lineage: Bacteria > Pseudomonadota > Alphaproteobacteria > ATCC43930 > CGMCC-115725 > AP-15. Next base: position 2,003 of record DATEQL010000469.1, on the reverse strand, counting down.
GTTGCGCTTCGAGCACGGCGCTGCCGAGGTCACGCCCGCGCACGCTGAACTTGATCGGTATGTACCGCTCCTGGTTCTCGCGATAGATGAAGGAAGCGCCGGAGACGAGTTGTATGCTGGCGACATCGGTGAGCGGGATCGGCACAACGCCGCCACCGCTCGGGTTCGGCGCGCCGACCGTGATGCGGCGGATGGCATCGAGGCTCTGGCGGTAATTTGGCGCGAGACGCACGATCATCGGAAAGTTGCGGTCGCTGCCCTCTTCGTAGAGATTGCCCGCCGCCTGCCCGCCGATCGCCGCGGCGATCGTCGAATTGATGTCGCCGGGGGCTAGGGCGTAGCGTGCGGCGCGGGCCCGGTCGATCTCGATCTGCACCGTCGGCTGGCCGAGCGAATTGAGCACCGCAAGATCGGAAATCCCCGGCACCGTGCTCATCACCTCTTTGATTTTGGCGGCCGTCTTTTCGAGGGTCGCGAGATCGTTGCCGAACAGCTTGACCGAGTTCTCGCCCTTGACTCCGGATGCCGCCTCTTCGACATTGTCTTCGATATTCTGCGAGAAGTTGAACTCGACACCCGGAAACTCCGCCTCGAGTGCGCTGTTGACCTCCTCAGTGAGCTTGTCCTTGTCGACACCCTTGGGCCAGGTGTCGAAGGGTTTGAGCGGAACGTAGAATTCGGCGTTGAAAAAACCAGTGGCATCAGTGCCGTCGTCGGGACGGCCGTTTTGAGAGATGACCGTGACGACCTCAGGGTAGCCCCTGATCAGGCGCCGCATCCGGTTGACGTAGCCATTCGCCTCCTCGAGTGAGATCGACGGCGGGAGAGTCGCGCGAATCCAGAAATTGCCTTCCTCGAGTTTGGGCAGGAACTCGAGGCCCAATGACGGCAGCGCAACACCGGCCAGCGCCACAAGCAAGAGAGCGGCTCCGAGAGTGAGGATCCAGTTCGCCAGGGCGAAATGCAGAACGGGCCGGTACAGGTGGTGCAACACGCGCACGACGACAGTCTCGACCTCGCTAACCCGGCCCGGCAGCAGGATCGCGCTCAACGCTGGCGTTACGGTGAACGTAGCGATCAGACCACCGGCGATGGCATAGGCGTAAGTCTTCGCCATCGGCCCGAAAATGTGGCCTTCGACACCCGACATTGTGAACAGCGGCACAAAACCAGCGACAATGATTGCGGCCGAAAAGAAGATCGCCTGGTTAACCTCGGCCGCCGCGTTGGCGATCGTGGCGAATTTGCCGCGGAACTCGGCGATCGGGCGGAGACGCTCCAAGATCGGAGAACGGGCAAATCGCCGTTCGGGCGGCTGCGCCAGGCGCCGGAAAATGTTCTCGACCATGATCACCGTCGCGTCGACGACCAGGCCGAAATCGATCGCCCCGACCGACAGCAGATTCGCCGATTCGTGGCGCAGGACGAGCATTGTGATCGCGAAGGACAGGGCGAACGGAATCGTCATCGCGACGATCAGGGCGCTGCGAAGATCGCCGAGGAAAAGCCACTGCACGAAAAAGATCAGCACGATGCCAAAGATCATGTTGTGCAGTACGGTGCGCGTTGTGATGTTGATCAGGTCGCTGCGGTCGTAGATGCGCTCGATCCGCACACCGGGCGGCAGGATGTTCGAGCTGTTGATCTTTTCGACTTCGGCCTCGATGGCGCGGATCGTCGGCATGCTCTGCTGGCCCCGGCGCATCAGCACGATGCCCTGGATGATGTCGTCGTCGTCATCCTGGCCGGCGATGCCGAGCCGCGGCTGGTGACCGACGGTCACCGTCGCGATGTCGCTGACCCGGACCGGAGCGGCGTTGACCGAAGTGATCATCGTGTCGCGAATCTGGTCCATCGAGTGAATCAGCCCGACGCCGCGGACGATCGCCGCTTGCGACCCGAAATTGACGGTCTGTCCGCCGACATTGATGTTGCTGTTGTTCAGTACCTGCAGTACCTGCGGCAAGGTAAGGCCATAGGCGAGCAGCTTGTCGAGATCGACG
>DATEQL010000468.1:0-4905 GCA_035272665.1 Allostellaceae bacterium | reverse complement strand
CAAGGCGATGTCCGTGCCACAACCGCTGTGCTCACCCTCTACGCGCGCCTCATCACCGAGCCGCCCGAAGACGAGGGCCGTGCGATCGAAGACGATGAGCTGCTGATCATCCGCCGCTTCGGACCCCGGCTGCTCAAGTCACTCAGCAAGAAGGAAACCCGAGATGAAGATTGACCGGAATCTGGCCGATGCAATCTATCGGACCGACTTCGGTGCCTTTACCTACAGGGCCTTCGAGGCGCTCAACCCGGGCCAGCGCCTGGTCCCTAACTGGCACATCGACACCATCTGCCATCAGGTCCAGCAGATGGTGTCCGGCGAGGCTCGCAAGCGGCTGGTCCTCAACTTGCCGCCCCGCACCCTCAAGTCTTTCATCGTCTCGGTGGCTCTCCCGGCCTGGTTGCTGGGTCGCATTCCCAGCACCCGCATCATCTGTGCCAGCTACTCCGACGAGCTTGCCGCCAAATTCTCGCGGGACTGCCGGTCGCTGCTCGAGACGCCGTTTTACAAGCGCGTCTTTCCGCAAACGAGGTTGAACCCCAAAAAAGCGGCCGAAGGCGAATTCGAGACCACGCGCCGGGGATCTCGCCTTGCCACCTCGGTGGGTGGCACACTGACCGGTCGCGGCGGCGACGTGCTGATCGTCGACGATCCGATCAAGGCCAACGACGCGGATTCGGAAGTCCCCCGTCGCGCCGCAATCGATTGGTTGCGCAACACGGCGTTCAGCCGGCTCGATGACCCCGCCGAGAGCCTGATTTGTATCGCGATGCAGCGGCTCCATGTCAACGACCCGTCAGGCATCTTGATCGACCAAGGCTGGCCTGGCCTGGTGATCCCCGCCATCGCCGTCGAGGCGGCCGATTATCGGGTGAGCAAGGATGAGGTCTACCATCGCCCGGTCGGCCAATTGCTGCAGCCGGAGCGCGACGATCCCGAGGCAATCGAGGAGTTGAAGCGCGAAATCGGCAGTCGGGTCTTTGCCGCGCAGTACCAGCAGAACCCGACGCCGCCCGACGGCAACATGATCAAGGCGGCGTGGCTCGGACGTTACGATACCGCGCCGGAGCGCAAAACGTTCCAGCGGGTCGTGCTGAGCTGTGATCCTGCCGGAAAAGCCGGTATTCACAATGACTACACCGCGATCACCGTTGTCGGCGTTCGCGAGAAGTCGCTCCACGTGCTGCAAGTCAGCCGCGGCCATTGGACGGTGATGCAGATGCGCGAGCAGATTGTCGAGCTCGCCGCGCTATGGCAGGTCGACCTCGTCATCGTCGAGGACACCAGCAGCGGCATGGGGCTGATCCAGCTGTTAAAGGAAGTGCCCCGCCTCGACGTCGTGGGCCGCAAGCCGGATACCGACAAGGTGACTCGAATGAGCCGGCAACAGGGCCGCTTCGAAGCCGGTCGCATCCTCCTGCCAACGGAAGCCCTGTGGCTCGCCGATTTCGAGAACGAGCTCCTCGCCTTTCCCAGTGGCCGCTACGACGACCAGGTCGATGCGTTGTTGCTCTTCCTCGACTGGTTTGCCCAGAACGAGCAGTACCTCCAGCCCTTCGTCTTCTGCCCACCCATCCTCGTTCGGCAGGCTAACCCCTGGCCGTGGCCACTCGCCCCTAGGCTTACGGACTGGTAGGGGTGGGGGCTCTGATTTTTGTCGTTACGTTCGGGGCTCTCGGCCCACCGGGCGGGTCCTCCCGAAGACCAAGAAATGCGGCCTACACCAACCTGCACGGGGCTACGATTCCGCTTGGAACCTGCCGAGCCGAGCGATCGGCCGAGCCGACCGCTGCCCGCCCCTTGATCCGTCGTTAGGGCGAATTCCCTGTTACGCTCGAAGAAATTCCCTGTTCGGTGATTGGAAAACCGGCGATACAAGCTTTTGATTCGACGCTTATTTTTGAGAAAAACCCGCAGCTGCGGACCCGGAAATCGACGAAATTCCCTGTTCTTTGCCCTGTTACCAGGGAATTTTACACCGCTCCAGAGACGGGTTCGCTCGAGACTGCCTCCTCCAGCGGAGATTCCGCGAACCATCGGTTCCGCCGGCGATTTCACGGGCTCGATGTCAGGGTAGCCCGACCCGCACGCGTATATCGACGGGAGAGATGGGCAGCCGGCAGATCGGCATCAGTTAGAAAGGCCAGCACTCGCTGTCCTCGGCCCCGCTCCTTGGCGGTGCTCGCCAACTGCGGTGAGCGAGCGGGCCCGCTCAATGCGTGTTTACGCCGTCTGCTTGAAAGAAGCGGATCCAGCCGATCGATGCGACTACCAGGACCGGGCTATCTCCGGGTAACCGGGATCGGCGCGAGCAGGTTCAGGTCAATCGCCGAGCCCATCGCCAGGTAACCGACGCGGTTCGGATGGATCTTGTCGCCGGGCCCCCCGGTCGTGCTTTCGGGGACGAATTCGGCGCGCATGCCGCCGGTCTGCGGATCGAGCGTCGCGGCATCGAAATCGGCAACCCCGTCGAACAGACCCCCGTTGCGAATGAACTCGTTAAGCGCCTTGCGCTTGGCGTCTTCCTCGGGCGAGCCATGATTGGCGTTGGTGCTGCCGAGCGCCGACGTCAGGGTAGCGCCGATGATCCGGACATCGGCAGATTTGGCGCGAGTGCGGCCGACGACATCCTTCATGCCGGCCTCCACCGCTTCGACCGGGGCATTGCCGTTCTTGCTGAAATCGTTGATGCCTTCGAGCCAGACCAGAGCGGCGATGCCGGATAGCGACAGCACATCGCGGTCGAGCCGGTCTTTGGCCGAAGGCCCGCCGGGAAACGGCTTTTGCGGCGAATACTCAGCCGGCCCCACCACCTGGTTGCCGGCTTTGCGCGGGAACGATACCGATGTCGCCGGTTCTCGGGGTGATCTGGGCATGCGGCGATCATGCCCGACAAAGCAGTCCCGCCGGCATCGGCTCGGCCGGAACACCAAGGGTGAGCCCGACTTCTTCTTCAGGGTTCCCGAGAAGACCGCGGGGCATCAGCGAGTGGCCTTTCCCATAGATTCGTAAACGGATCTCCCGGTGCTGTCGCAAAGGTAGAAGTACGTCAAGGTCCGTTGGGCCGTGTCAGTGTGATATAAACCCTCGGCCTCGGCTTTTGCGGCGGCATCGTCGGATGCGTATATGTCGCGGCGGCGCCACAGCAAGGGGGCTGGATGCCCTGGCTTACGGCCCGGCTTGAAGATGTCCATCCGATATTTTGCCATGCTCGCTCCGCCTCGTGCTTTCTGGTAAGCATATGGGAACGGAGCGGTCGGCGCGCGACACCCGCGTCAATGCTGTTACAATTCAAAGTAAGACACTACCGTCCCCGAACCGATTCAGAGCGGACGCTTCACGCCTCCTTCCCGTCCGGCTAAGATCCGAGCCGCGTCAAATTCATCAAGCATGAGGAGGACCATTTCATGCCGATCTCGATGTACCATGGCTCCGTGCCAGTGTTCCTGCAGCTGCTCGGCGGCCTGAAGGGAGTCATCGAAAAGGCCGAGGTGGATGCCACCGCCAAGAAGTGGGAGGAGAACACCCTCTTAAACTGGCGGCTTTATCCCGACATGTTCACCCTCGCCCGCCAGGTGCGGCAGGCGAGCGAGCACGCCTTTGGCGCCGGGCGCGCTGCCGGCGTCGAGGTGCCGAGCCTGCCCGCGATCGACAACAGCTACGCGGAGATGAAGGCGCGGATCGACAAGACGATCGATTTCCTCAAGGGCCTCAAGGCCGATCAGCTCGACGGCAGAGAGGACGCGCAGGTCACGATTACTGCCGGCGGTCAGCCACGTAATTTCCGTGCCCAAGCCTATCTCTATCACTTCGCGATGCCGAACTTCTATTTCCATACGACGACGGCCTACAACATTCTCCGCAGTCTCGGGATCGAGATCGGCAAGCGCGACTTCATGGGCCAGATGCCGTCCTAAGTCCAAGTCTCCTGTGCAAGGGGAGGGAGGAACCGAGCACGCGCTCCCTCCCCTCGCATCCTGAACCCGTACCGGTGCTGAAGCGTCGTAATCGATCGGGAGACGCATCCTACATCCGCAACGCCCGGCATAGGGTCGATATTATCCGGGCACACTGGGGCAATCGTGCGGCTGCGAACATCACTCGGGTGGATATCTCCCGGTTGCTTGATACCTTCGGCGATCGCCCGGCCACGCAGCGCATGGTCCAGGCGACCATCAGCGCGTTCTTCAGTTTCTGCGAGGAACGCTACGGGATCGCGCACCCGTGTCGTCACATGAAGCGGCGTGGTGGCGCACGGGAGCGGGAGCGGTTCCTCTCCGATGACGAGCTACGTCGGGCCCTCCCGGTGATGCGCGAGCTGGGTTATCCCCGCGGTGACGTGATGCTGTTCTCGCTGCTGACCGGGCGCCGGCTGCGGGAGGTCACGGACATGACTTGGTCCGAGGTCGATCTGGTCGCCCGTGTGCATCATCTGCCAGCCTCCCGCTCGAAGAACCGCAAGGCGCATACCGTGCCTCTCTCCGCGGGCGCTGTCGACGTGTTCAAGGCTGCGGAGGGTAGAAAAAGTAGGGGGCGGCGAATACGTGTTCCACGGCACCCGGGACCGCCCCATCGTCGAAATCCGCCGTGCTCTCGCCCAGGTAAATAACGTAGTGCCGTTCAAGTTCCACGACCTGCGGCGGACAGCGGCAAGTCATCTCGGCGCCATCGGCTGCCCGACCGAGACCATCAAGGCCATTTTGAGCCACAATCTCGAAATGGGCATCACCGGGATCTACATTCATGTGGATCGCTTGCCCAGGATGCGGGAATGGCTCGACCGCTTATCAGCGCACTACGACAGCTTGATTGCGGTCCCGGTAACAATCAGCAAGGTGTCGACCAAAGCGCATCTGCCGGCGGTTCAGGCGAAAGCGGCAATGACGACGAAAGCCAGGAAGTTAG
>DATEQL010000467.1:0-5240 GCA_035272665.1 Allostellaceae bacterium | reverse complement strand
CGACAGTCAGCCGGCCAATTTTGCCATGTCGCTGAAGTGCCAATCGCGCCATTAATGCACTGCAACACGACCTGCTCCCTATTCGATCACCTCGTCGGCTGCAACGAGCAAGACCGGCGGCACGGTCAGGCCGAGTTTCTTCGCCGTCTTAAGGTTCACCACAGTTTCGAATTTGATCGGTAATTGCACCGGAAGGTCGGCGGGCTTCGCGCCCCGCAGGATACGGTCCACATAGGAGGCCGAGCGACGAAATATATCGGCATTGCCCACTCCGTAGGAAAGCAGACCTCCCTCTCGGGCGTAGGCAGAATACCAATATACAGCCGGTACATTATTTCGGGCTGCCATCTGTATAAGCAGCGCACGATGGTTGATTGTAAAGGTATCCGGCATGACCACGAGGCCGCCCCTCGGTTCGCGTCCGAGAGAAGTTACGACGGTTTCAATATCGGTGTCGTTATAAACAGGCGATGAAATTGGCTCCACTTGGCGCGATACGCCAGCGGCTTCGAACGAGGGCCAGTAATATGCTCCACGGCGGGCGGCAGTATCCGGGTTGAAAATCCCTGCGGCTCGCTTGATGGTAGGTGCGATCTTCGTGAGAAAATCCAGCCATTTGCCACCCAACTGGCCTTCCAAGTTAATAAAGCCGGTGATATTGCCGCCAGGGCTGGGCAGGCTAGCAACAAAACCACTGCCAACAGGATCGGACACAATTACAAACACGATCGGGATGGTCTTTGTTTCCCTCTGGAGTGCCGCGGTGACGGCGGTCCCGTGCGAGAGGATCAAGTCGGGCCGCAATGCAACTAATTCTTTCGCGAACATCTGTATCCGGTCAACCTCGCCAGATGTCCAACGGACGTCCATCTCCAAGGCGGAGTCAGCGGTCCAACCCAGCTTATGAAGCGCCTGCATGAATACGGAGAAGAAAGCTTCTGCCTCAGGATCGGACGCGGGCTGCGCCATGAGTACACCGATCCGCCGTGCCGGGTCTGGCTGCTGCGCACGCACCTTCAGCGGCCATGGAGCCGCAGCGCCTCCGAGCAGGGCGATGAAATCCCGTCGCCTCATGGGCCCTATTCCCGGCCAAGCGCGACAGCTTACTTTAGTACGCTTATTTGTCCAGCCAGACGTCCTCAAAGCGCGAGCCATTGTAGATGCTGTTGACCATGCTGATCAGATCCTTGACGTAGGGCCGCCGGCAGGTGATGCCGCGCACGTATAAGATATCCGGGCGCGCATCTTCTTCGATCAGTTTCCTCTCGATTTGCCAAACCAGCTGCCGCCGCTTGTCGGCGCTCAGTTCCCGCGATTGGCGGTCGATCAACTCGTCGACCGATTCGTTGCAATAGCCGGTGTAATTGCGCAACGCGCCGCATTTGTAATTCTCATAGAATTGCGCATCGGGATCGTCGACCTCGCTTTCGGTGACGTTGAGCCCGATTTTGTAATCCTTGCGCATCAGCCGCGGATACCATTGCGTCGTGTCGACCGGCTCGAGCTCGCCGTCGATATAGATCTCTCTCAGCTGGTCGATCAGGATCAACGCCGGGTCGCGCCAGGGCGGAACATTGCGCGCAGCGACGGTGACAGCAAGCCGCTTGTCGGGGCCGTAGCCGAGCTTCTCCATGATCTGCCGCGCTTCGGCGCGCCGCTGCGCGATATCGGGGCCGTAGCCCGGCAGCGCCTTTAGCATCTCGGCCGGCATGCCCCACAATCCCTCGGGCGGCGGCTCCATCGGTCCGCCGATCGCGCCCTGCCCCTGGCCGATGATGTCGATGAACGCCTGACGGTCCAACGTCAACGACATCGCGCGCCTGAGATCAGGGTTGTCGAAGGGCGGCGCCGCGCGGTTGACAATCAGGTTGCGGCTGCCATTCACCAGGTAATCGTCACAGACCGCGTCCGGTATCTCTCTCTTGACGTCCTGGAGCTGCGGGAAGGTAACGCCGAAATAGACATCCGCCCGGCCGGCGATGAAGCTCAAGAGCCGCGTCGAGGTATCCTTGACGATGGTCCATTCGACGCCGTCGAGATAGGGTCTGCCCGGTTTCCAGTAATCGTGATTGCGGGTGAGCGTGATCGACACGTTCGGCTTGAACTCGACGAATTTGAACGGGCCGGTGCCGATGGGGTGGAGGCGCATGTCGCGCGCCGGCACGTGACAGGGATAAACCGGCGACCATCCCGATGCCAGCAGCGTCAGAAACGAGGGTTGTGGCCGTTTCAGCCGGAAGATGACCTCGAAATCCCCGTTGACGGTCACGGCATCGAGGTTGTCATACCAGGATTTGCGCGGGTTGATGCGAAGCTTGTCGTTCCCTGTGCCCGCCAACAGATCCCAGGTGCATTTGACGTCTTTGGCAGTGAACGGCCGGCCGTCATGCCACTTGACGCCGCGGCGCAGCGGCATTGTCAGCTCGGTGCCCTCTTCGTTCCAGCCCCACCCCGTCGCCAGATCCGGGACGATCGATTGCGGGCTGTTCTGCGCGACCTCTTGGTCGAACATCACCAGATTGTTGAAGACCCCCATCATCGGCCGGTTTACGGCGAGCGTCGATTCCTCGAGCATCGACACGCTGGCCGGGCTGTCAAAATGACCCGCGTGCAGGATGCCGCCTTGTTTCTGAGCGGCGGCCGGGGCAGCCGCGGCCATCGCTGCCAATAACGCCCCCGCTGATGAGAGCCTGCGCCGATCTCGCTTCATTGTCGTTTGCCCCGTGAATAGTCATTGATCGAGCCAGACGTCTTCCATGCGCCACCCGTTGAAGATGCTGTTGACCATGACCGTCCACCCCTTGACATGGGGTTGCCAGCAGGTCGCGCGGCGGTCGTAAAAGATGATCGGCCGGGCGCCGTCTTCCGCCAACTTCCGCTCGATCTCCCACACCAGCTTCTTGCGCTTTTGGGTGTCGGCCTCGATGGATTGCTGATCGATCAGCTTGTCCACCTCGGGACTGCAGTAGCCGTTATAGTTCAGCTCGCCGCCGCACCGGTAAGCCAGATTGAGACTGAGGTCGGGGTCGACCCCGCCGCCCTGGCCGTTGAGGCCAACGATGTAGTCCTTGCGCATGATCTTGGGGAGCCAGTTGGTGGTGTCGATGGTTTCGAGCTCGCCGTCGATGTAGACCTCCTTCAGCTGGTCGGTCAGGATCACCGCCGGATCCCGCAAGAACGGCAGGTCGCGCACAGACAGCTTTATTTTGAGCTGGTTGGCGGGGCCATAACCGAGCTTGCCCATCAGCCGGCGGGCTTCCGCGCGGTTATTCTGCACATCGGGGTCATAGCCGGGCAGTGTCTTCAGCAGATTCGGCGGCATGCCCCACAGCCCTTCGGGCGGGGGTTGCATGGCTCCGCCGATGTCGCCCTGCCCTTCGGTAATGATGTTGATGAACGCCTGACGGTCCAGACTGAGCGCCATTGCTCGCCGCAGATCGGAATTGGCGAAGGGCGCCACGTCCCGGTTGATGAGCAGTGTGCGGCTGATGCCGAGCGGCGCCAACTCGCAAATCGCCTGTGGCATCTGGTTCTTCACGTCCCGGAGCAGCGGCACCTCGAGGCTATAGGGGAAGGTCATATCGAACTTCCCGGCGACAAATGCCAGAGTCGCGGTCGACAGGTTCCGTATGATCGTATACTCGATGCCGTCGAGATAAGGCCGGTCCGCTTTCCAGTAATCCGGGTTGCGCGTCACCGTGATCCGTTCGTTCGGCTTGAATTCGACGAATTTGAACGGGCCAGTGCCGATCGGATGGCTGCGCATGTCGCGCGGCGTAACGTGGCAGGGATAGATCGGCGAAAACCCGCCGGCGAGAGCCATAAGAAAGGCCGGCTGCGGCCGCTTCAGATGGAAGGTGACCTCGTAATCGCCATTGGTGATCACCGCTTCGAGGTTCCGGTACCACGACTTGCGGGGATTGACGCGGAGCTTCTCGCTCGCCTTCCCGGTCAGCATGTCAAAGGTGCACTGGACGTCCTTGGCCGTGAAGGGCTTGCCGTCGTGCCAGCTGACCCCTTCGCGCAACGGCAAGGTCAGCTCGGTCCCGTCCTCGTTCCATGACCAGCCGGTGGCGAGATCGGGTACGATCGAGTTTAGGCTGTTTTGCTTTACGTGCTGGTCGAACATGACCAGGTTGTTGAACACCCCCATCATCGGTCCCTCGGCGACGAACGTCGCTTCCTCGTGGATCGACATGCTCGCCGGGCTGTCGGGACTGTACATTTTCAGGATACCGCCGGGTTTTTGGGCCGATACCGGTTCGGCCGCCACGGCGACGAGCAGTGGCGCCGCCATTGCGAACGCTCCCAGATATCGCATCATCTCCGTCCACTCCTGTTCGCTGGTGCTCGGCCCATTGTCTGGGCTCAATGCAGAATGAGCGCTACTTGTCGAGCCAGACGTCTTCCATGCGCCAGCCGTTGAAGACGCTATTGACCATCAAGGTCAGCCCTTTGACATAGGGTTGCCGGCAGGTCCCGCCGTTGCGGTAAAAGATGATCGGCCGCGCGTCGTCCCCCGCCAGCTTGCGCTCAATTTCCCACAGCAAGGGCTTGCGCCGCTCCGGGTCGCCTTCGCGCGATTGCCGCTCGATCAGCTCGTCGACCTCGGCATTGCAGTAGCCGCTCCAATTTATGCTCGCACCGCAGCCGTAAAACAGGTGGAGGATCGGATCGGGGTCGGGCCCGCTGGTCTGCAGGTTGAGGGCGACGGCGTAGTCCTTACGCAGGATCTTCGGGTAATATTGCGGAGTATCGACCAGTTCGAGTTCGCCATCGATGTAGACCTGCTTCAGTTGATCGGTCAGAAGCACCGCCGGATCCCGGTAGATGGACCAATCCTGCGAGGTCACTTTGATGTTCAGCCCATGGTCGGGACCGTAGCCGAGCCCCTCCATAATCTGCCGAGCCTCCGCGCGGTTGTTCTGCACATCGGGATCGTAGCCCGGCAGCTCTTTTAGCATATCCGGCGGCAGCCCCCATAGGCCCGCGGGCGGGGGCTGCAGCACCCCGCCGATCTGGCCTTGTCCTTGAGCGATAATGTCGACGAATGCCTGGCGGTCGATCGAGAGCGCCATTGCTCGCCGCAGCTCCGGGTTATCGAAAGGCGGCTTGTCGCGGTTGACGAGGAGATGCCGGTTGACCGCGCCGGGGGTCCACTCGCAGATCGCCTGCGCCACCCGGTCTTGGATGTCCTTCATCAGCGGAACCGTCAGCTGGAACGGCGCGGTCATGTCGAA
>DATEQL010000466.1:0-6305 GCA_035272665.1 Allostellaceae bacterium | reverse complement strand
GGTGGATGCGCGTGAAGTCGCGCAGCACTTCGGGCAGGCGACTGCGCACGAAGTCTTCAGCGGCGCCGAACCGGAGCCGCCCGCGCAATTCGGAGACGGCAAAATATTGCCGAGCGCGCTGGTTGGCTTCGAGAATGCCATGGGCAAGGGCAACCATCGCCTGGCCGTCCGCGGTCAGCGTCACGGAATGGGTATCGCGGACAAACAGCCGCCGCCCCGCCGCCTCTTCGAGCCGCCGGATATGCTGGCTGACCGTCGATTGCCGCAGGCCGAGCCGGCGTCCGGCCTCGCTAAAGCTCGCGGCTTTGGCGACGGTGACAAAAGTGGACAGCAGCGCCGGGTCGAACACGGGAGCACGCGCCTATCACGATGCGTGATAACAGTAACAACGGCAATGCAGGTTCACAATAGCGGGGGTCGGTGTCATTTCTGTTCCGGCAAAGATTTCGCTTCACAGACCGCTCCGATGAAGATGCTCGCACGCTTCCGCCCCGACGAATTCACCCTGGCGATGGCCGCCACGGTGACGATCGCGTTGGTGTTGCCCTGCCATGGCGCCGGTGCCCAACTTTTCGCGGCCCTGACTTCGGCGGCGATCGGGCTGTTGTTCTTTTCGCAGGGTGCGCGGCTGTCGCGCGCAGCCATCGTCGCCGGCGCCTCGCACTGGCGGCTGCACCTGGTGATCTTCGCCGCTAGCTTTGTCCTGTTCCCGCTCGCCGGCCTGGCGCTGCGGCCGCTGGCTTCGGCTCTGTTGGCGCCGCAGATGGTGCTCGGCCTGATATTCCTGTGCACCCTGCCTTCGACCGTGCAGGCTTCGGTCGCGTTCACTTCGATTGCCGGCGGCAACGTCGCCGCGGCCCTGTGCAGCGCGTCGGCGTCGAGCCTCGTCGGCATGGCTGCAACCCCGCTGTTGGCCGGCCTTTTATTGCAAGCGCATGGTGGATTTTCGCTCGATGCGCTGCGCTCGATCGCCTTCGAGCTGTTGGCGCCGTTTGTTGCCGGCCAGGCATTGCAGCGATGGATCGGCGGTTTTGTGCAGCGCCATCGAAGGCTGCTGGGCATGGTCGATCGCGGCTCGGTGCTGCTGATGGTCTGCACCGTGTTTAGCGCTGCGACCGTCGGCGGCATCTGGCTTCAACTCGCCCCGGGGTCGCTTGCGATGCTCGCCGCGATCGATGCCGCGCTCTTGGCGCCGATGCTGGCGGCCACCGCCTGCATCGCCCGCCGGTCAGGGTTTTCCCGCGCCGACGAGATCGCGATCGTGTTTTGCGGCTCGAAAAAGAGCCTGGTCAACGGCATCACGATGGCGAATGTGCTGTTCGCCGGCCCTGCTCTCGGGCTCATCGTGTTGCCGATGATGATCTTCCACCAGCTCCAGCTGATGGCCTGCGCGGCACTCGCGCGCCACTACGCGAGCGCGCCCGCACTGGCCTCCGAGCCCGCAGGCCTCGGCGAGCAACTTGCGTGACTGTTTGTGGCCGCAAGCCCAGCCAAAACGGCCCGAACCAAGTGCTGCACCTCGGACTCGTCGTTGTCGTGGCGCGCTGGTGCGGACGAGGCCCAGCGCTGGTGGATCGAGGCGCCGAGGTTTAACACTTCATCCGGCGACACTGCGAGGATACCGACATGAGCGCAGCAGAAGGCTTTGTCGTACCCGCGGGCGGCGGCAAGCATTTTGACCCGCCGACGCCCGGTCGCTCCTTTGCCTTGAAGCTACTCGGCCGAGAGACCAATGAGAGCATCATGATGTTCGAGGAAACCCAGCCGGCCGGCACCACAAGCCTCTTCCATCTGCGCCGCGACAGCGACGAGGTCGCCTTGGCGCTCGCCGGCGAATTTACTTTTATGATCGGAGACGCGGTCACGGTCGGCGGGCCCGGCACCTGCGCATTCATGCCGCGCGACGTCCAGCATGCTTTGAAGAACACCGGCAGCGAAATCGGCCGCGTCCTGTTTCTCTACACCCCGGCCGCCGCCGGCGGCCTTGTTGAGGCGCTCTCGGAACGCCGCCCAGCCGACGACGACGAACGCGACAAACTCTTCGATCGCCACCGCTGGAAGGTCGTCGGCCCAAACCCGCTTTGAAGCGGGCGACTTTGCGCAGCGCGCTGATGATAAGACGCCTTCGCTACCGTGCCCTTTGGGCGCGCCTTTGTCAGATAACCTGGGCATCGTCGGTGCGGGCCATTTCGCACCGGACTTCTGCATGACCTAAACTATTGCAGCAGCGGGCCTGTTCCGGCTCCGTCCGATTTGGTGGAAAGCCGCCATTCGCGCGCGGCCGCTGCTTGTCAATTCGCGTCCGAGGCCTTGCCGACAGGCAGCAGCGGATGCGGTCTGTCCTGAGAACGCGTGCGCACTGTGGCGAGCTGTCGCCGATTGGCAGCTCAGGCTTGCCGACGCAGAACGCGATCCTGGCGCCGGCCAGCCGATGGGCGCCGGCCAGCCGATGGGCGCCGGCAAGCGCTGGTGGGTGCGGCTGCAGAGAAAGGCGGTAAGCGCCACGAGATGCCGAGCACCGTAAGCTCCGGGCAACGATTTGGCCCCTCGTTGCGGAGGGGCCATGGACGGAAGGACTCCCCAGAGGTGGGATCATCAGCCCGGCGTGCTAATTTCGTGCTATTTCTATGAGGCGAACAACTGCCGCGGCTTCTATGAGGCGAACAACTGCCGCGGCCTGCCGAGCATGCGGGGGCGCTGACGCGACTCCGAGAGCGCCGTCAGGAACTGATGGGCCCAGCGGTCAATGTCGTACTCGGCTAGATGTGCGAACATCCGCGCGTGCCTCTCCTTTCGTTCCTCAATGGGCATATCGAGCGCTGTAGCGATTGCTTCCGCAACCGCCTCGACCTCGTGTGGATTGACGATGAGAGCGCCATCGAGCTCTGCCGCGGCACCCGCGAACCGGGAAAGCACGAGGACACCAGGATTCTCCGGATCCTGGGCGGCAACAAACTCCTTGGCGACTAGGTTCATGCCGTCGCGCAGCGGCGTGACGAGGCCGACATTGGCTGACCGAAAGAGACCCGCTAACGCTGCTCGCGAATAGGAGCGGTTGACATAGCGGATTGGCGTCCAGTCCGCCTCGCCATGCCGCCCGTTGATCTGACCCACGATCGAACTAACCTGGCGGTCTATCTCGATATATTCGGGCACCTCGGCTCGGCTTTTCGGGGTGATCTGAAGGTATGTCACCTGGCCTCGCCATTCCGGACGCGTGTCGAGCAGGTGGCCGAACGCCTGGACGCGACCGGGGATGCCCTTTGAGTAGTCGAGACGATCAACACCGAGGATGAGCCGCCTGCCCCCCCGAGGCTGTCGCGCAGCCCTACTACGAGGCGCGATTTCATGGCATTGAGCGCGGCCTGAGCATAGGCCGCGGTATCAATGGCGACCGGGAATGCGCGAACGTGCACGTAGCTTCCGCCGAACTCGAAGGCTTCGCGTGTGCGTCCCGCGATCCCGTGCCGGATCTCGAAATAGCGCCGCAGATTGTCGGCATCGGCCTCCGTCTGCAGCCCGACAAGGTCGTAGTGGGTGAGCGCGCCGACCGTCTCCGCATGCTGCGGCAGTACCATCAGCATATCCGGCGGCGGGCACGGGATATGGAGGAAGAAACCGATCGGATTCTCGTGACCCAGGGCCCGCAACTCCTTGGCGAGCGGCAGAAGGTGATAGTCGTGGACCCAAATCACATCGTCGGGTAGGAGGAACGGCGACAACGCGTTTGCGAAAAGCGCATTGACCCTCAGATACCCGGCGAGCTCTACCGACGTGAATTCCGCCAAATCGACCCGGTAGTGCAAGATCGGCCACAGTACGCGGTTGGCGAAACCGTTGTAATATTCCTGGAAATCGACGTTTGAGAGATCGAGCGTGACGAAGGTCCGCCTCTGCCGCTCGACAACCGTGGGCCGCGGGGCCGCTCTATCCTCGGTCACCTTCCCGCTCCAGCCGAACCAAATTCCGTCACGCCCTTTGAGCGCGGCGTTGACCGCGACGGCGAGGCCGCCAGCCTGGCGTGGCGCCTCGGGGCCTGGAACCGCAACCCGGTTCGACACTAGGATCAGGCGCGACACCACACATCCTCCCATTTGATCGATTGGGGGAGAAGGTTCTAAGGTTCGGGGGACAAGCCTCTGAAACAGCGGTGGAAATGCGCCGCAACGTGCCGCATTATACCGAAACGAGGGTGGGTCAGCAAGCTTCCCGGAGAGATTCGGGCGGTTCAGGGTATTCCCGATCCTCGAACTCCTAACCCCGCCGAAGCACTGTACGGTCAGGGTGACGGGGATGCTGCATGGAGTCGGCCGCCGGTCGCAGGTGGGGACCCGGTCGCCGTCGACGAGGGCTCGGTGTGCGACATTCCCGGCGACCGGGTCGTCCGCGAGAAGGCTTCAACAGCATCGTCCGCCGAGCACGAATGGGACGGCGTGCAGGCAGCCGAGCGGCTCCGGGTCACCTGGTCCGCGACCACAACTCCCTTCCCCGAGTTGGCCTGCACCTACGACCACATTCAACCGCACCGGTCGTCAAGCGCGAGGTGCCCGGTCGTCCACCGGCGAGATCGACCCGGCCCCCTCCGCGCGCCGGGGCGGGCCTGGGGTAGGCTTCGCGTTAGTGCCGCGCTTACCGGGTTCTCGAATTGAAGCCAATTCTGCCCGAGATCTGCGAGCGAGCTGCCTTGCAACGGAAGAACGGGTTCTAATGGGGGCGGTGATCCCGGCGCTGCGGTGCAGGGCTTCGCCGCGGGAAGTCGTTACAAAACCGTGGCCACTGCGTCCAGTGCCGCGCTAACGAGGCTGCGAGTTCAATGAGGAAGCGGGGTGATGGCCTGCGGCGACAATCGGGCCCGAACAGCGCATATTCCGACGCCAATGAACAAGAGGATCGGGATCACGATCGGCGGAACGAGGTATCTGATGGTTTTCCATGCAACGTGAACCGGATCGGCGGGTCGGTGTCAGATCACAACACGGCGTAAAGTGCCGCCGCTACAAGGGCAAGGCAGGCGAGCACCATCACAGTGTCAAAGTATTTCTTCTCCTTTGCGCCATCCTGCTCTGGACGCGGCGTGGCCGCCTGCTGGCCTGCTGGTAAGAGCTCGACCAATCGCTGGCTGATGACCAGATTGTCCGATTGCTGCCGCCGAAAGATAGGCATCCGAGAAATCATCGGCTCGAGCGCCTCAGCCGCGAGGGCTTTGGGCAACGCTGCAAGCCGGGCGGCCTCCTCCCACGGATCCACGTCAAGTCGCGCCAACGCCGAAACAACGTTGAGCGGCATTCCGTTTTGTTGATCTCCGACAGAGGCAAAGAGAAAGTCGTTGAGATCCGAATGAAGCAGAGAGAATCGAGCGGGAAGCTTCATGTCGCTCCTGGCCCGTTTGTTGGAGCTCCTACAGGCGGCCGGCAAGCCGTTCCGCGCAAGCGGTAACAACTGCCGAGTTTGGGCTATCGTTGCCTGGCATCGTTGCCCAGCCGCCCTTCTCGATGATCGACCGCCGGTCCCATGAGGCAACCTTGTTAAATTCGACCAATTTCGCCGATGCATCGGCCTGGTGCTGGAATTTTTCGACGCAGATCGGTGCCAGCACGGCGACGACTGCTGTTTGCCCCCGCTCTTGCGCCATCCGCTCGGCGGTGCTGCCGAGCGTCCATCCGAAGGATGAGAAGCCGAGTACCGATATGGCGGCCGCACCGATGACCGCGCCCCAAATCCCTGGTTTTAGGCTGGGATAAGCTTTCATTTTCTGTACCTCGATGTCAGGGGGAAATACTTCCTCCTGATCTGTCCGCCGCAAGTCGCGGCCCTAGACGAGAACTTGTCTGCTATCCGGCCGAGTAGCTAGGACTTCGCCTGATAAACCCCGCGCCTTTTCGCAGTACAGAATCTTGCGCGGCAGACCAATCTTAGAAAGTCTCTAATGGTGTGTCTTTTAGGTAATTGCAAGGAGATCCTCGCGCTGTATTTTTCGAATCTATCGCTACACCACTGATTTTATTCGAGTAGGCGGATTTTATTTTTGCGCGACATTCGCCGGAGACCGGTCTCCGGCGACGGTCCAGATAGGCGATGCTTTCATTAACCGAAGCCATCGCCTCTCCCGTCTTTGGGGAGAGGCGATGGCCCTTTCCTGGAGCTTAGTAATCCATGCCGCCCATGCCGCCCATGCCACCACCTGGTGGCATACCCGGCTGGCCCTTGGGCTCGGGCCTGTCGGCGACCATCGCCTCGGTGGTGATCAACAGCCCGGCGACCGAAGCTGCATCCTGCAATGCCACCCGAACGACCTTGGTCGGATC
>DATEQL010000465.1:0-3590 GCA_035272665.1 Allostellaceae bacterium | reverse complement strand
GTTGATGATGCGGCCCGGGCGCTTCAGGCCGACCAGGTGATGAGCGAATTCACGCGCTACGAGCCAGGCGCCCTTGAGGTTCGTGTCGACCACGTAGTCCCAATCGGCCTCGGTGTGCTCGAACAGCGGCTTCGAGACAACCACACCGGCGTTGTTGACGAGGATCGTCAGCGCTCCGAGATCGGTCTCGGCCTTGGCGACGGCGGCGGCGACGCTGTCCGACCGGGTCACATCGCAGGCGATCGGCAGGCCCTGGCCACCCGCCGATTCGATTTCGCGAGCTGCCTCGGCGAGGCGATCGACCCGCCGCGCGGCGAGCGCCACCTTGGCGCCGGCGGCAGCAAGAAGCTCGGCGAGGTGGCGGCCGATGCCGCTCGAGGCGCCGGTGACCAGCGCCACTTGGCCCGTGAGATCGAAGCTCGGCAATCGGGTCACGGCGCACGCAGCCTCATGCTGTCTCCATCGTCATGCGCGGGCTTGACTCACGCATCCACGACCCGTTCCGTGCAATCGCGGATGGGCGGGTCGAGGCCCGGCCATGACATGGTGGCGGTCACGGGAGAATTTCCTTGGCGCGCTCGCGCAGCTCGAATTTCTGGATCTTGCCGGTCGAGGTCTTTGGCAGGGGCCCGAAGACGACCGTCCGGGGCACCTTGTAATGCGCGAGGTTGGCGTGGCACCAGGAGACGATATCCTCGGCCGCGACCCGGCCGCTCTCCGGTTTGAGAGTTACAAAGGCGCAGGGGGTCTCGCCCCAGACCGGGTCGGGTTTGGCAACGACCGCCGCTTCGATGATCGACGGGTGGCGGTAGAGGGCGTCCTCGACTTCGAGCGAGGAGATGTTTTCGCCGCCCGAGATAATGATGTCCTTCGACCGATCCTTGATCTCGACATAGCCGTCGGGATGGCGAACCGCGAGGTCACCGGTGTGAAACCAGCCATGCTCAAAGGCCGCCTCGGTCGCGGCCGGGTTCTTCAGGTACCCCTTCATCAGCGTGTTGCCGCGCAGTACGAGCTCGCCCAAGGTGCTGCCGTCCGCCGGTACCTCGATCATCGTCTGCGGATCGACGACGCGCTGACGATCGAGCGTTGGGTAGGCCACACCCTGGCGGGCCATCCGCGCCGCCCGTTCCGCCAGCGGCAGCCCCGCCCACGGCTCCTGCCAGGCGCAGACCGTCGACGGACCATAGCTTTCGGTCAGCCGGTAGAGGTGGGTGACGCGAAAGCCCATCCGTTCCATGGCCTCGATCACCACAGAGGGCGGGGCGGCACCCCCGGTCGCGACCTCGACGACATGGTCGAAGCGGCGCTTGACCGCTTCCGGCGCGTGTACGAGCAGGTTCAGGACGATCGGCGCGCCGCACAGATGCGTGACCCGGTGCTCGGCGATCGCCGCGAAGATCGGCGCCGGATCGACGCGGCGCAGGCAGACATGGGTGCCGGCGACCGCGGTCACCGCCCAGGGGTAGGTCCAGCCGTTGCAATGGAACATCGGCAGGGTCCACAGATAGACCGAATGGCGATCGAGCCCGAAGGTGATCGCATTGCCGATCGCGTTCAGAAAGGCGCCGCGGTGGTGGTAGACCACACCCTTGGGATTGCCGGTGGTGCCCGAAGTGTAATTCAGCGCGATCGGGTCCCACTCGTCGCGCGGCATGGCCCATTCCGCCGCGGGATCACCTTCGGCGAGGAAAGCCTCGTAGTCGATGCCGCCGAGCGAGGTGCCGTCCGGAATGTCATCGATCTCGACCAACGGCAACGGATGATCGAGCTCTTCGAGGGCTGCCTTGACGGTCGGCGCGAATTCGCGGTCGGCGATCAGCAGCTTCGCCTGGCTGTGCCCGAGGATGAAGGCGATCGACCGGGCGTCGAGCCGGTAGTTCAGCGCGTTCAGGACGGCGCCCGCCATCGGCACGCCGTAATGCGCCTCGAGCAATGCCGGCACATTTGGCGCCATGACCGCGACGGTGTCGCCGCGCCCGATGCCGCGCCGGCGCAAGGCATCGGCGAGCCGCCGGCACCGAGCGTAGAGCTCGCGATAGGTGAACTGGGCCGCTCCATGGACGACGGCGAGCTTGTCGGGATAGACCGCGGCGGCGCGCGGCAGAAACCCGAGCGGGGTCAGCGCCCTGAAATTGGCCGCGTTGCGGACGAGGTGCGGCGCGTCGTAGCGGTCGCCGGGCGATGACACGACGGACCTCTATCTCCTAAGCCGGCGGAGCCGGAACCAAACAGGCCGGCAATGCAGCGGACGCAGAAACGCCTCGGCCGTACGGGCAATTTTGGATGATCCGCCGATACACATCCGCCCGGTTTGTTCCCGCAGATGCGGGTGCGAAGGATAAGAACCCAATGGGTTCAATGCTTTTCAGCTCATCGATCATCGCATCATCGGTCCCCGATTGCCACCAGATTCTTCGCACGAGTTGTCAAGAGTCAGTTCGTAAGTGACTAAACAAGTCTTTTTCTACGGCATCCTCACGGGACGTCACGCCGAGGTCAAGCTCTGCCCTCGGCAGTGCGGATTCCGCGGGCGAACACGGTGCCGGGCTCATGACGTCTAGTCGTTGCAGAGGAAGGGACGCACGGAGTCCCAGCTCAGGGAAGAAAATCACCGCAAGCACCCGCACACCGCCAAAAATACACGTTTTGTCAGACGGTTATCGCCCCAGTTGGGACGCTTCTTGGACGCCCCCTGAGGGAGGCTTGCAGGGAGGCAAAACGGCGCGCTGAGGGAGGCAGCAGGGAAGTAAAAACGTCGTGCTGAGGGAGACGACACGGCGGGCGAGGGCCCGATTCTCGCTCCCTGCTGAGGCTCACACCATACGCCCAGAATGCGGTGCCAAGATGGCGGGTTTGCCGAAACGACCCGTCCGCCTCCGAAGCAGTCGCGCTCGGCCGGTGCGAAATCGGTTGGTTGCGTGGTATGCTGCTTCCTCTAGGCACCGAACCATCATGATTGACGAAATCGCGCTGCATTGCGAGGAGTTGAGGACCCTTTGCCGCCGGCTTGATGTGCGGCGGCTCGAACCTTTCGGCCCGGCCGCGTGAGGCAGTTTCGACGCCGCACATCGATGAAGCTCGACACCACCTCGCTCGGCAACGCTGTGCGACGCCTTCGCGAGGGCCTTGCCCGTTACGAGCGCGAGGCGACGGACGAGCAGCTTCGCGACGGGCTGATCCAGCGCTTCGAGTTCACCTATGAGCTCGGCCACAAGATGCTCAGACGGTATCTCAAGGAAACCGCGGCTTCTCTCGACGAAATCGAGCTGATGCCGTTTGCCGATTTGATCCGGATCGGAAACGCTCAAAGCTTGCTGCAAGGCGACTGGCCGGCTTGGCGGCGCTTTCGCGAAATGCGCGCCCGCACGAGCCACACATGCGACGTCAAGGTGGCTTCCCGGGTCGTCGCAGGGATCCCGGCTTTCCTGGAAGAAGTCGAGCACCTCTACGCACAACTGCTGCTGCGGCTCGCATGACCCGACCCTTGCACATCGACTTGCCGGCGGATCACAGGCGGCTGGTGCTGAATATCCTTCGTGCGAATTTGCCGCAAAGCGGCTCGGCATGGGTGTTCGGCTCGCGGGCGA
>DATEQL010000464.1:0-2415 GCA_035272665.1 Allostellaceae bacterium | reverse complement strand
GGACAGATCCTCGTCGTGCGGATGAACCGGCCCGAGCGGCTGAACGCGCTCAATCACGAGATGCGCACCCGGCTCGCCGAGATCTGGACCGATTTCCGTCACAGCGACGACCTCGAGGTCGCGATCTTTACCGGAACCGGTCGAGGCTTCTGCGCCGGCGAGGACATGAAGGAGTCGCTGCAGCGCGGCATGCCCGGCGGGCAGCGGCCGGCGATCGAGGACCCGTTCATGACCGGGGCACTCGAAAAACCGGTCATCGCCGCGGTCAACGGCTTTGCGATGGGCGGCGGCTTTATGCTGGTTGAGCGCACCGATCTGCGCGTCGCCGCGCGCGAGGCGGTGTTCGAGGTCTCGGAAGCCAAGCGCTGGCTGCTTGGCGGCTACAATCACGGGCACCTCGCCAACCTGCCCTATCCGATCGCGATGGAGATGGCGCTCGGCTTCCGCTTCACGGCCGAGCGCTTTTACGAGATCGGCTTCCTGAACCGCCTGGTGGACGCCGATCAACTGATCCCGAGTGCCATCGCGATGGCCGAGCACCTGCTGACCTTGCCGCCAGCCTCGCGCGTCAACACCGTCCACATGATGCGGCAGATGCGCCCGACGCCGGCGCCGCAGATGCAGCGCCTGGCGGGTGCGTTGCGCGACCACGGCGCCAAGAGCGACCTGATGGAGTCGCGCGCCGCCTTTGCCGAGAAGCGCGCGCCCAACTTCAAGGGCTGGGACAATCCCGAGGACCGCTACCATCTCCCGACGCTCGACGCCGACGCGAGCTGACCCCTGGAGCATTCCGCTGAGCTCAGGGGAAAAACCTCGTTTTGGCGTTCGAAAATCGTCTCTCTTTGACGAAGAATGACCGAAAATCAATGGCTTGCATGCGATTGTCCGAATCCGTCGACAGCGGAATTGTAGTCGCCAAAACGGGCTCGGCAGCGGATTGGCAGCGGAATTTGGCGGCACTGACAGGCGTTGCTTTTTCGGCATAGTATGGCTTAACTTATAATTGATGTTTCAGCACCGACCCCACATATGGTGCGTACCGCACTTATGCAAGGGCGCTCACCGCATCGCGACCGGGAGGATAAGAAAGTGGCTGACCCGAAGCCCGCCGACCGCGCCGGCCCGCTCGACGGGCTCAAGGTGCTCGACCTGACCGAGCACATGGCCGGGCCGTTCTGCACGATGATCCTGGCCGATATGGGCGCGGAGGTCGTCAA
This sequence comes from Allostellaceae bacterium, assembly GCA_035272665.1. Lineage (GTDB taxonomy): Bacteria > Pseudomonadota > Alphaproteobacteria > ATCC43930 > CGMCC-115725 > AP-15. The sequence continues at coordinate 1,198 of DATEQL010000464.1, read as the reverse complement.
GCTCGAGCGCCCGGGCAAGGGGGATTCGGTGCGCGCCTGGGGCGACGGCAGCGAGCGCAACCCTTATTTCCGCTACATCAACCGCAACAAGAAGGGCATCACCCTCGACTATAAGCAGCCGGAAGGAAAGGCGCTGTTTCTGCGCCTCGTCGAGGGCATGGACGTGCTGGTCGAGAACTACCGGCCGACCGTGATGCCGCGCGCCGGGCTCGGCTTCGCGGACTTGCGCGAGGTCAACCCGCGGCTGATCTACGCCCAGCTCTCCGGTCTCGGCTATGACGGACCCTATGCCGGGCGTGGCGGGTTCGACCTGATCGCGCAGGGCATGGGCGGCATCATGCATGTGACCGGCGAGCCCGACGGGCCGCCGACCTCGGTCGGTCTGCCGATTTGCGATCTCGGCACCGGCATGTGGGCGGTGCAAGGCATCCTCGCCGCGCTTTACGAGCGCCAGGGCACCGGCAAAGGCCGCCTTGTTGAATGCTCGTTGTTGGAGACTGCGATCGGCTTTAGCTCGTGGACCTCGGCCCAGTGGCTCGCCGACCATGAAGAGCCGACCCGCCAGGGCTCGCGCCACCGCCAGAACGCGCCTTACCAGCGCACTCAGACCAAGGATGGCTATCTGATGGTGGGGGCGGCCGGCGAGGCAATCTGGGCACGCTGCGCCAAGGCTTTGGGGCACCCGGAATGGTGCGAGGATCCGCGTTTTGCGACTAACCGGCAGCGCATGGAGAACCGTGCTGCGCTGGAGGACGCGATGAACGCGGTGCTGACAACGAAGACCACCGACCATTGGGTCGAGGTGCTCGAAGCAGCCGGTGTGCCCTGCGGCCCGGTCTACGACTACGCGCAGATGTTCGCCGATCCGCAAGTACGCCACCGCGGTCTCGTGCAATATGTGACTGACGTGGAATTGGGCGAGGTCCCGCACATCCGCACCCCGGTCAGGATCGGTGAGGGTGTGCGGGTGCGCACCGTTGCCCCCAAGCTCGGACAGCACAACGCCGAGATCTTCGGCCGCCTCGGGGTGAGCGCGGCGCGGATGAAGGACCTAAGTGCCAAGCGCGTATTGTGATCCGGCGGCGCGTAATTTTCCCTGACGGTCCGCTCGGTGCCAGAAGGGGCATCGTGAAGCCCGGGGAGAGTCCCAAATCGACCCTTAAAAGCCATTCCTGGCCCACGCCCGTGGATGGTCGGG
>DATEQL010000463.1:0-3946 GCA_035272665.1 Allostellaceae bacterium | reverse complement strand
GGCGATCTGCCGCTCCGGCGAGTCGTCGAGCAGAACCGGGTTTGAGTTGTTGATATGGATAAAGATCCGGCGGCTGACGCCGAGATCACGGAAAGCGGCAATCGTGCCATCCTCGCCGCTCATGCTCATATGCCCCATGCGGCGGCCGGTTTTGCTGCCGACCCCGAGTCGGACCATCTCGTCGTCGCGCCATAAGGTCCCGTCGAAAAATACGAGCGCGCTGCCCGCTATGCGCCCGAGCAGCTGGTCGGACATTGCCGCGCAACCGGGTACGAAGAAGAAGGATTTCCCGGTCGCGGTCTCGATGATTTCGAGCCCGACCGCATCACCCTCTTCGCTCAGGACCGGATCCTGCCCGACCGCTTCCAGGTAGAGGGGCACCTTGCCGGGTACGGCGAATGCGGCGACGGTGAGACCAGAGGCGCCCGACGCTCCTGCCAGCTCCATCGGCTCGTCCAGCGGCAATTCGACTCGTCGCACGAATTCCGGTGCCAGCACATCGAAGATCGGGTTTGCGGCGATGATCGCGAGAATCCGCGAGGGAGCATAGACGTCGAAGCGGTGCCGCTCGCGCAGATGGAGCAGGCCGGCGACAGCATCAACATCCCCGCCGGTCAGTACCACCCCGGTGATCGGTGACGACCGCAATCCTTTGCGCGGATGTAACCGCGAGGTCGCCTCGATTTGCACACGCAGATCGGGCGAGGCATTCAGAACCACCCAGTCTTTGTCGTTCGACGAGACCGCAAGCGACGCCTGCGAACGCGCCCTTGCCGCTGGATCACCCCGCCGGGCACGCCCGCAGGCCGGCGCGTTTGAATTCCATTGCGGGAAACCGCCGCCGGCGGCAGAGCCGAGGACAACCGCACGAACCATCCGATTGCCTCGCCGGATCCGCCGGCGTCAATGGTTCGAAAAGCTTATTTTACCTCGGCGCAAGCATAAGCGTTGATCTCGAGCCCAACGGCGATCTCGATAATGACAGGAGTCTTCCACTTCATGGCCATTTCCTTCGCCCTTATTTTCCGCGCGTTCAACGTATGCCGGCGGCGGAACCGTGTCAACTCGAAGCCGTGGGAGCCGACGGGCTTGGTCAAAGGGAGCGTTGTTCGCTGGTGATCGTGTTCAGCGGACTCGAGGCGCCCTCGATCCGCCATGCTGAGGCGGAGAACAAGCGGCCCCGCTTTGCAGCTCTCGTCTTTTCCAAGACGACGGGCTTTCGCCACGACTCGATCCCGCAGGCGATCGCCGCTATCAAGGCGCTGGGCGCCGAGCATGGTTTCGTCACCGATAGCACGGAGGATGCGGCCCGCTTCACCGATGCGGAGCTCGCTCGATACAAGGCGGTTGTGTTTCCCAGCACGACCGGAAAGATCTGGCGACGAGATCCAAGAGGCCGCCTTCGAACGCTTGATCGGGCGGGGGGTTCGTCGGCATACACTCGGCGAGCGATACGGAGTATCAGTGGGCCTGGTACGGCCAGCTCGTCGGCGCCTATTTCGCGAGCCATCCCCAAATCCAGCGCGCGACGATCCGCATCGAGGATTCTGGCCACGCGTCGACGGAAGGCCTGTCGACAATCTGGGAGCGCACCGACGAATGGTACAATTTCTGCAGCAACCCGCGCGGAACAGTCCACGTCCTGGCAACGCTCGACGAGACGACCTATTCCGGCGGGAAGATGGGCGCCGACCACCCTGATCGCCTGGTGTCAGATGAGCGACGGCGGCCGCAGCTGGTACACCGTGATGGCCCACAACCTCCGAACGCTATCCCGAGCCTCGGCTTCATCTCTTAGGCGGGATCGAAAGCGCCGCGGGTATCGCGGGCGACTGCAGGCGGACGAGACTTATGCTTCTGGGAATAGCGTGCGCCGCTGTCGAGCGATCTGTAGCAGAGCTTAGGTCGTCCGCCCGATATCGCGAGGGGGTCGTTCCAACGCGCTGGCATCGCGATCGACGAGGCCGCTCCGGATAGCGATCCGGATCAGCTCGGCGCTGCTCGCCGCACCGAGGCGGGCCTTGATCCGAGTGCAACTGTTCGCCGCCGTCTTGTAGCCGATACCGACCGTGTCGGCGATTTGGGACAAGGTGCGGCCTTCGGCCAGCTGACGCAGGATCTCGAGATCGCGGGAGGACAGATCTTTGAGCGGATCCGGAGACGCTCGGATGCCCGCGAATATGAGCCCCTCGGCGATCTCACGTTCGATGTAGGTGTGACCTCGAGCGACCCGTCCGATCGCTTCGAGAAGCTCCTCAGGCGGGGCGCTCTTGGTCACATACCCCGCTGCTCCCGCTCGCAGCGCGCGCGTGATATGGGTCTCGTCGTCGTGCATGCTTAGAACCAGGACACGCGCGTCGGGATCGACGGCCTTGAGGCGGGCGAGCACCTCCAGACCGCCAATGCCGGGCAGGTTCAGATCCAGAATGACCAGTGTGGGCCGTTGCTCCCTAAAGACACTCAGCGCCTCCCGGCCGCTGGCTGCCTCGCGAACTTCAATTTCCGGTTCTGCGGCCAACAATCGCTTGAGACCAGCCCGAACGATCGGGTGATCGTCGACAATCAGTATTTTCATAGCTCCTCCTGCACCGAGACGCAGGCAGGCTGTTGCTCAGAGGCGCACGGGAGCACTGCCGCCACGGCAAACCCTTGGGCGGGCTTGTTCGAAAAGCTCAGGCTGCCGCCGATCGCCTTAACGCGCTCGCCGATCCCGACCAACCCATAGCCGGGTCTCCTCGGCTCAGGCATCCCGCCGCCGTCGTCGGCAACCTCTACCCGGACATCTGCGTCCTCACGATCAACCGACACGGTGATCAGTGTGGGTCCGGCATGTCGCACGGCATTGCTGAGGGACTCCTGAACAATTCGGCAAATCGTCAAGCCCACGAGCTCGCCGGGATCCTCGCATTCCGTGGAAATAGCCAGCTGATAGCGGATTTCGGGACGCCGTTGCCGCCAGAAAGCGATCATATTCTCTATCGCCTCGCGCAAACCGAATTCGTCGAGCCCGATCGGGCGCAACCGCCCGAGCATGCTCCGCACCTGCCGCTGCATAGGGCGAACCGCGTCGGCGATCGATTGAACACGATCTCGCGCCTCGTCCGCACGCCCGTCATTCAACAGGCGCGAAGCGGCCGTAGCGTCGATGTTGATGGCAAATAGAAAGGGGCTCACTTCGTCGTGCAGATCCCGGGCGAGTTCGCTGCGTTCCTGTTCCTGCAAAGTCAGTAGCTGCTCGTTTAAGCGACGATTCTCCGCATCCGCGTCGGCCAGCCGCGCCGCCATCCGATTGAAGCTGTCTCGCAGACGAGCCAGCTCCGGCCCAAGCCTGCCGGCGATCCGCGTCCGATAGCGGCCGTCGCCGACCTGCTCAAGGGCAACGGCCAGAGCCGCCAAGGGTCGTAATGCCCGGCCGATGAACACGTAGATCAGCAAGATCGTCAGGCTGCTGAACACCGCCGGGGTGACTAGGCTGCCGGTGAACTCGTTCCAGACTTCGAGGATCTCGTTGTGCGGGTCGGTCTCGAGCACGATCGTGGCGTCGTCGCGCCCGCGGACGACAATCGGAACGCGATCAGCGGTGGACCCGACCCCGATGAGACGGATGAACCATCCGGGCAGCGGGCCGAACGGTGGTCTTTCGACAATCGGGGCCGTGATCGCCTCCCCCTCTCCGATGAGGCGAACGCGAAGGTGACGGTTGCCATCGAAGGAGGCGACCAAGTCTTCCAAATCGTGTAACGGGTCGCCAGAATTCTGCAGCCGTTCGATCGCGTTCTCGATCGTTTGCCGACCGACCAGCAACGCAGAGCGCATCTCGGTTCGCACCGAGCGCGAGGCATTGATCCACGCAGTTGCCGCACCCAGCGCTAGACTTACCACGAGGGCAACGCAGACCATTCCGATCAGGCGAAACCGCAGCGACATCGGGCTCTCCGTCCCCCGT
>DATEQL010000462.1:0-7072 GCA_035272665.1 Allostellaceae bacterium | reverse complement strand
ATTGGGTCCTTGGCCGCCTTTTCGGTCGGACGGCTGCGCGTCCGGCACGGCTGGCTCGTCACCAATTGCGCGCTGTTGACCTATGTGATCCCGGCCTCGTTCCTGGCGATCCCGTTCTATCGCCTGATGGCGCAATACGGCATGATGAATAATCTGTGGGCCGTGATCGCCGCGCTTGTCGCCTTCACCACGCCCTATGCAATCTTCATCTTCCAGCAGTACGGCCGCAGCATTCCGATCGAGCTCGACGAAGCGGCCCGCATCGACGGCGCCTCTCCCGTGCAGATCTATTTCCGCGTCTATCTGCCGCTGATGGCACCGGCGCTGGTCGCGATCGGCACATTCGCCCTGCTGGCGGCGTGGAACGAATTTCTCTACCAGTTCCTGCTGTTGTCCTCGACGAAGAGCATGACGGTACCAATAGCGATCGTCCAATTCCTCAACAGCGACGAGTCGCCTTGGAACTATATGATGGCCACCGCGGTGATTTACGCGCTGCCGCCGGTCGTGGCCTATTACGCGTTCCGTCGGTATATGGCTGCCGGCTTGACGATGGGCGGGGTCAAGGGCTGAGTCGCCGCCACTGAGTCATCAAGTCTAGAGCCGGGGCGCGCTGCGGCGATCCTTCGCGCCGCGCCGCGGCCGGAAACGGGGCCGGCCGTGAATGGTTGAACCTACCGTCTCGTCGGCGCATAGTTTTTCGCGGATGAGGATCCGACCGCGAAGGGCAGCCGGCTCCAAACGAGGGAGGAATGCATGGACAAGCTGTCGAGGCGCTCGGTGCTGCGCGGTTCGATGGGGCTGGCGGCGGCCGGAGCGATTGCATGCCCCTATGTCGCCAACGCCGCGGCCACGACCGCGACCGTGTGGTGGGTGCAGGGTTTCGCCCAGCAAGAGGACATCGGCTTCCAGCAGATGGTTGCCGACTACGAGAAGGCGAGCGGCAACCAGATCGATTACAGCATCGTGCCGTTCGCCGCGCAGCGTCAGAAGGAAATTGCCGCGATAACCAGCGGCGTCGTGCCCGACATCATCAATGTCGGCGACTATTTCTTTGCCGTAACAAGTGCGTGGAAGGATCAGCTGGTCGACCTGACCGACGTCATCGAGACGCAGAAACCGCTGTTCGACTCGACGGCGCTACAGACCGTCTACGCCTACAACAACGTCACGAAAAAGCGCGGCTATTACATGATTCCACATCGGATGGCCGTGACCCCATTTCATGTCTGGAAGTCTTTGCTCGACAAGGCCGGTTACAAACCCGCGGACATTCCGAAGACCTGGGACGCCTTTCTCGAGTTCTTCGAGCAGGTGCAGACGAAATTGCGGGCCCAGGGCAGGCGCAACATCTATGCGTATTCCATTATGATAAGTGCCGCCGGGTTCGATGTGATCGGTCACTTCGACCATTTCATGATCGCATACGGCGGCAAGGACTTGTTCACGCCTGACGGCAAAGTGCACACTGACGATCCGCAAGTCCGCGAAGCGGCAATCAAGACGGTCGAAAGGCTGACGACGGCCTTCAAAAAAGGCTTCATGCCGCCGGCGATACAGAACTGGAACGACAACGACGACAACAACGCCTTCCATGCCAAACTGCTCGTTATGGATTTGGACGGCACGATTTCGACCGAGGTGGCGCTGTGGGACAACAAGGAGGAGTACAACGACATCCTGACCTTGGGCCTGCCGCTCTCGAACGACGGCAAGCCGGTGACCGGCGTTAAAGGCGTGGCGGCGGCGGTGGTCCCGAAGGGCGCCAACAACATCGACCTGGCCAAGGAGTTTCTCAAATATTCGATCGAGCCAAAAGTGCTCGGCGCCTATCTGAAGACCGGGCTCGGGCGCTTTCTGCCGCCGATGCGGTCGATCGCCGACGACGACAAGGCGTTCTGGCTCGACCCGAACAACGAACCGCTCGCGGCCTATACCAAGCAAGGCGTGTACGGTCCGACGATCGCGCCCTACGAGGTGTTCAACCCGGCGCGCGCGCAGGTTTCTACCGAGCACGTGTTCGCTCTCGCGATCCTCGATGGGATCACCCACGGGGTGGAGCCGCAAGCGGCGGTCGACAAGGCGTTCAAACGGACCGAGGAAATCTTTGCAAAATATCCGATCTTAGAGAGCTGAGAGGCGATCAAGACCACCCTATCGGCGATTGAGTTCGGCCGCCCGGCAGCAATCGCTGTGGCGCTTTCGGCGGCCAGAGATGATCGCTGAACACGTCGCCCTCGGCCTCAAAGGACACTTTAACGATGTTGTAGATCGGCCTGAGCGTGCGCACCAACAGGACGGCGCTGAGTACCGCGGCCCCGGCGGTCATCGCAGCGACAGTGACCTTCGCGATACCCTACGCGATCTTCATCTTCCAGGAATACGGCAGGAGCATCCCGCTCGAGCTCGATGAGTCGGCGCGGATCGACGGCGCCTCGCCGATCCAGATCTATTTCCGCATCTATCTACCGCTGATGGGGTCGGCATTGGTCGCGCTTGGAACTTATGCGCTATTGCTGGCATGGAACGAATACCTCTACCAGTTCCTGCTGCTGTCGAACAAGCACAGCATGACCGTGTCGGTGGCACTCGCCCAGTTTCTCAACAGCGACGAGGCGCCGTGGAACTACATGATGGCGACCGCGATCATCTACGCCCTGCCGCCGATCGCGACCTATTATGCATCCCGCAACCGCATGTCCTCCGGCCTGACGATGGGCGGCGTCAAGGGCTAAACCGCGCGAACGGAACGTGGCCAGGCCGGACGGCGGGTGCGGCACCCGTCCCGCCGGCTAAATTGATTCCTTTACGGGCCCGAGCGCATAAAGTGCGCGACCGGACACGCCATTGCCCGAGGGCCCGATGACCAGCAGCTTTATCTTAGCTCAGCCCGCCGCCGTGGACACGACCACCTTCGACTGGGCCGACCCTTTGCTCCTCGACGAGGCGCTGACCGAGGAAGAGCGGATCGTGCGCGACAGCGCGCTCGCCTACTGTCAGCAGAAGCTCTTGCCGCGCGTGCTCGAAGCCAACCGGCACGAGCGTTTCGACCGCGAGATCATGAACGAAATGGGGGCGCTCGGCTTTCTCGGCGCAACCATAGAAGGCTACGGCTGCGCCGGGGTGAACTACGTTTCATACGGCCTGATCGCGCGCGAGGTCGAGCGGGTCGACAGCAGCTATCGCTCGGCGATGAGCGTGCAGTCGAGCCTAGTCATGCACCCGATCCACGCCTTCGGCAGCGAGGCGCAGCGGCAAAAATACCTGCCCAAGCTGGCCTCGGGCGAGTGGGTCGGGTGCTTTGGGCTCACCGAGCCCGATCACGGGTCCGACCCCGCCGGCATGACGACGCGGGCTATTGCGGTGCCCGGTGGTTACCGGCTGAGCGGCGCCAAGATGTGGATCACCAATGCGCCGATCGCCGATGTGCTCGTGGTGTGGGCCAAGACCGAGGACGAGGTGATCCGCGGCTTCATCCTCGAAAAGGGAATGAAAGGGCTCAGCGCGCCAAAGATCGAAGGCAAGTTCAGCTTGCGCGCATCGGTCACCGGCGAGATCGTGATGGACGAGGTGTTCGTACCCGAGGAAAATCTGCTGCCGGGGGTCAAAGGGCTGCGCGGCCCGTTTTCCTGTCTCAACAGCGCCCGCTTCGGCATCGCCTGGGGCTCGCTCGGCGCGGCCGAATTCTGCTGGCATGCGGCACGCAACTATACGCTCGATCGCCGGCAGTTCGGCCGTCCGCTCGCCGCCAACCAGCTGATCCAGAAAAAGCTCGTCGACATGCAGACCGAGATCACCCTCGGTCTGCACGCCTGTCTTCGGCTCGGACGGCTCAAAGATATGGGGCGCGACAGCCCCGAGATGGTCTCGATCCTGAAACGCAATAATTGCGGCAAGGCGCTCGACATTGCTCGCGCCGCGCGCGACATGCACGGCGGCAACGGGATCGCCGACGAGTACCACGTGATCCGCCACGTGATGAACCTCGAGGCGGTCAACACCTATGAAGGCACCCACGACATCCACGCCCTGATCCTCGGCCGCGCGCAAACCGGGATCGCGGCGTTTGCGGGCTAATATCAGGATCCGACCGCGAACAATCGAATGAGCCTCAGGTACAAAAGGACGTCATGGCCGGGCTTGTCCCGGCCATCCAATGCAGTGCGGTCAAACCATATTTTTCAGGAGTTTGGCGACGGCCGCGACACGTGGATGCCCGGAACAAGTCGGAACAAGTCCGGGCATCCACGTCTGTAGTTCCCGCATAAAATCAAACATATGGATGGCCGGGTCAGGCCCGGCCATGACGGGGACGGGGGGTCGTGGGCCAACGGGCACGCATCGAATTGAAGTTTCACCACAGAGACACGGAGTTCACAGAGAGCCTTCAGTAGTCGGGTAGGCACTATCGGCGTCTGAAATGCGGTCAGTAGATGCTTTGTAATGCTGGCTTCTTCTCCATGCTTTCCGCGTCTCCGTGGTGAAGGTGTTTGTCATGCCCGAACTTGGTCCACGGCTATCCGGTTCAAGGTTTCGTTGCAATCGGGCGCGGGTCGATGCGATGGTCGAAACCATCTCCATTTGTCATGGCCGGACTTGATCCGGCCATCCACGCCCTCGCCACCCACCGGAACCACGCGCCAAAAGGCGTGGATCACCGCGTCGAGCCCGGTGATGACGAGTGCCGATAGACACAATCAGCAGTGATAAAACCGATTTCCTTAAACCGGATGGCCGGGTCGAGCCTTGGTCGAGCCCGGCCATGACGAAAAGGGTGGACCGGCGCCGGCGTGGCTCAGGTTGGCTCCGGTTTCGTTGCGGCTGCCGCCATCTCGGACAAGATCTGGTGGCGCAGCCGCTCGATCAGCTGTTCTGCGACCTCCTCGTCGGCGGCGGTGAACCGAGGGGCCTCGGACGGCGGCGTGCCGGCCTGCTTCTCGGCGTCCTTCACGGCATCGAGCAGCATCTTGGTCGCGCGCCAATCGGCACCGGCGGATTTGTTGATCAGCTGGGAGGCGATGGCCTCCCGCTTGGTGATCGTGCGGCGCCGGCCGTTCTCGGTGCCCACGACCGGCTCGTTCAATCCCCGGATCAGCAATGCAGCGAGGTTCTTCGCCGGCCGGCCCCGGGGATTGGCCGACGGCTCGCCCGTCTTGAACCGCGTGTGCCGCGGCGGCTTGCCGTAGCCGACCTTGTAATCCGTATCGGTCATGCTCTTTTCCTTTAGACCGCTGATTACCATATCAGCAATCGCAATGTCAAGATCATAATTGCTGATGGGCAACGCGAATCCCGGTTATTTCCCGGTTAGCCGTTTTGTTTCCCGGTTCGGTGGCACCGAAAGCGGGTCTCAAGCCGCTGAAATCCCAAGGGTTTTTGGTGATCTTGGCGTTCGGATTCGATTTTTACCCGGTTATTCCGGGAATAACCGGGATTGGCCCAACCTCGTCAGGGCGAGCTGATGCCGTAGGGCGGGTCGAGCCCGACCCCGCTCAGAAGCCCGAACAGCTTTGTCAGGGTCAGCCGGTCGGCCAGCGGCAGCGGCGGCGCCAACAGCGAGGCGATGTTCGCCCGTAGGTGGTCCGGCTGCCCGGTGCCGAACAACACGACGTCGACCCCCGGCTCGTGCCGCGCAAAGCGGTAAGCGGCCTCGGTGATGCTGCCGGCACCCGCCTCGTGCAGCAGGAAGCCGAGCGGGTTCGGCGCGTAGGCAAGCCAGCGCGGCAGTCTGCCGCTCGCCGTCAGCTCGCGCAGTGCGGTGGCGAGGCGCTCGGGCCGCGAAAAGATGTTGCGCACCGCGAACATCAAGAGGGTGCCGACGCGGTTGGCGATCGTCCGCGGGAAGACTTTGGCCCGCGCGGTCTGGTGCATCATGTGGAACGCGACCATGACCACGTCCCACACCTCGTCCTCGACGGCGCGCTGGAGCATTTCGTGCTCGGGATCGTCGGCGGCGGTCTCGGTGACGCCGAGATGGCGGAGCTTGCCTTTTGCTCGCTCCTTGATCAGTGCCGGGGCGATCACCTCGCGCGCCTCGGCGTAGCCCTCGGGGGAGACGCCGTGAAGCTGGAAGATGTCGACGTAGTCGGTGCCGAGGCGGCGCAGCGAGTTGTCGAGGCTCGCGACGGCGCGCTCGGCGGCGCGCCGGCCCCGCCCATGCGGGATCCACGCCTTGGTGGCGATCACGACCTGGTCGCGCGGGGCATGTCTGATCGCCTCGCCGACGACCTCCTCGGTGCCGTAGGCGGCGGCGGTGTCCAGGATGTTGACGCCCAGGTCCAAAGCCTGGCGGACGAGGGCAACGGCTTCGGCCGTGCTCTTGCCGGTGCCGAGCCCGAGACGACTGAACCCACCGCAGCCGAGCCCCGCGACGCTGACCCTGAGCCCGGTTTTGCCGAGGATGACGTATTCCATGACCCCTACCGCTGGATCCGGGACATCAGGTGCGGGAGCGACGTGTGAGATGGGGAGCGTCCAAGCCGATGCCGACCAGGTGGCCGAAGAGGCTCGCGAGCCGGGCGCGATCGGCCTCCGGCAATGGCGGGGCGAGCAGCGAGGCGATGTTGGTGCGCAGATGGTCCGGGTCGCCGGTGCCGAAGAGCACGACATCGACCCCGGGCTCGTGCCGCACAAAGCGATAGGCCGCGTCGATGACGCTCCTGGCACCGCCCTCGTGGATCAGAAAGCCGAGCGGATCGGGTGTCTCGGCGAGCCATTGCGGTACCTGGCCCGCGGCCGCCAACTCGCGCATCGTTGCGGGGAGTTGTCCCGACCGCGAGAAGATGTTGCGCACCGCGAACATCAGCAACGTCCCGACCCGGTGCTGCCGGGCCAGCGGGAAGACCCCGTCGCGAGCGTTCTGATGCATCATGTGAAACCCGACCATCGCGACGTCCCACGCGCCGTCGGGAACGGCAAGCTGCAGCATCTTGTGCTCGGGGTCGTGCGGTGCCGTCTCGGTGATGGCGAGGTGACGGAACTTGCCCTTGGCCTTCTCCTTCAGCAAGGCCGGCGCGATGACGCTGCGCGCGTGCTCGTAGGCGCCGGGTGCGACACCGTGCAGCTGATAGAT
>DATEQL010000461.1:0-10448 GCA_035272665.1 Allostellaceae bacterium | reverse complement strand
GCCCCTTCCAACAGCAACTGCCATTCTGCCGTTGGGGCCGCGATCGCCGGCACCGAGAGCGCCCGCGCGTAGCCCTCGCGATCGCTAGCACGAGCGCATTTCCGCCGACCGAGAACGCCACTTCGGCTTGGCTGCCACTGGCGTCGATGCCGATCGCTGCCCCCGATGCGTCGGTATCCGTCGGCCCGCCGTCCGGCTCCTCGATCTGAAACAGCTTCACCCGAAATGGCTCGTCAGACGTGAAAGGATTCGCCGCAGCCGCAGCGCCCCTTCTCGTTCGGATTGCGAAAGGTGAAGCCGCTCTGCAGCTTTTCTTCCACATAATCCATCTCGGTCCCGAGGATGAACATGACCGCCTTGGGATCGATCAGTATCGTCACCCCCTTGTCTTCGACGACATCGTCGAATTTGCCCTTCTCGTCGGCATATTCGATCGTGTAGCTGAGCCCCGAGCAGCCGCGGGACCGCACGCCGACCCGCACACCGACCGACGGCTTACCGCGCTTGGCGAGCAGCGCCTGGATGCGCTCCGCCGCGGCGTCCGTCACCGACAAGGCCTGCTTTCTCGCCAACATCCGATCTTCTCCAAACGCGAATCCCGTACCATCGGCGCGAGCCGAGACGTCAACCCTCTATATGGGTGCACCCCCCTGCCCCGCCACCGCCGCGTCCGCAGCGAGCCGGCCGGCAGCAGCAGCCAGCGCATCGATCGCAAAATCGACCTCTTCCGATGTCGTAAACCGGCCGAGACCGATGCGAATCCCACTATTCGCATCCGCTTCCGACAGCCCGAGGGCACGCAACACATAAGAGGGCTCGACACTCGCCGAAGTGCAGGCCGAGCCGGTCGAGATCGCTATCGCAGGGCAGGCCTCGATCAGCTTGATCGCTGCAATCCCCGGAAAGCAAAAATTGAGGCTGCCCGGCAGGCGGCGCTCGGCATCTCCGTTAAGGCGAAGCCCCGGGACACGGCGAGTGAGACCCGTTTGCAGCCGGTCCCTGAGCCGGCGCAGCCGCGCCGCTTCATCCGTCATTTCTGCCGCCGCGATCGCTGCAGCACGGCCGATCCCGACGCAGAGCGGTGTTGGCAGGGTCCCCGACCGCAAGCCGCGCTCCTGGCCGCCACCGTCGATCAGCGGCAACAGACGCACGCGCGGCCGACGTCGGACATAGAGTACGCCGACGCCTTTCGGTCCGTAGACCTTATGACCAGAGATCGACAGCAGGTCGATCTGCATCCCCTGGACATCGAGCGCCATCTTACCGACGGCCTGGGCTGCGTCGCTGTGAAACAGCACGCCCTTGGAGCGGCACAGCGCGCCGATCTCGGTAATCGGCTCGATGACGCCGATTTCGTTGTGCGCGGCCATGACCGAGACCAGCAGCGTCCGCTCGGTGAGCGCTTCGGACAACCGGTCGAGCGAGACGAGGCCGTTCGGTTCGACCGGGAGGTAAGTGACGCGAAACCCCTCGCGCTCGAGCTGAACGCAGCTTTCGAGCACACATTTGTGCTCAGTCGTCAGGGTTACGATGTGATCGCGAGGTTGCCCGCTTTGCAGATAAAGTCGGGCGAAATGCGCAGCGCCTTTGATCGCCAGGTTGTTCGCCTCGGTGGCGCCCGAGGTGAATACGAGCTCGCGCGGATCGGCGTGGATCAGCGCGGCGACCTCGCTGCGCGCCTGCTCGATTGCCTCAGCGGCCATCCGGCCGTACGCGTGGCTCGTGCTATGCGGATTGCCGAACTGCTCGGTGAAATAGGGCAGCATTGCTTCGAGCACACGAGGGTCCAGCCGGGTCGACGACTGATTATCGAGATAGACTGGCATCGTGTTGCCGAGATACGCCTCGGAGCGGCGCCCTGGTGCGGCAGCGACCCAACTCATGCCGCGCGTGCTCCGATGGAAGAACCGCGGCAGCGCCGGTAGAGCTTGGTCCAGGCTCTCAGGAAGTGGGCGACATCGGCCTCGGACGAGTCCCAGCCGAGGCTCACCCGGATCGTCGAGCCGACGAGATCGGGGCCTACCCCCATCGCTTCCAGCACATGGCTCGGCCCAACCTTACCCGACGAGCAAGCGGCACCGGCGCTAACCATGACGCCGTCGAGATCAAGCGCGATGACCTGGGTCTCGGCGGCAACCCCCGGCATTGCGATCGCAGCGGTGTTCGGCACGCGCGGAGCTGCGGCGCCGAGCACCACCGCGTCGGGCGCTATTGCGGCCAGCTCCGCCTCCAGCGCGTCGCGCAATGCGCGGACGCGGTCGTAGACAGCGATCTCCTCTGTCGCGGCAACGGCGGCGGCGGCAAAACCGGCGATCCCCGCCAGGTTTTCGGTACCGGCGCGCCGCCCGCGCTCCTGCCCGCCACCATGCAACAGCGGCGTCAACTCCAGCTCGCCGGTCACGACCAGCGCACCGATACCGGGGGGACCGCCAAGCTTGTGGGCGGACAAAGTGAGGAAGTCGGCGGCAATCGTATCGGCGTCGAGGGCGATCTTTCCCGCGGCCTGCACGGCGTCACAATGGAACAGCGCGCCGTGTGTTCGCGCGATCGCGCCGATCGCGGCCGCCGGTTGGAGCACACCGGTCTCATTATTAGCGAGCATTACCGAGACGAGCGCTGGGCGAGGGTCAGCGGCGAGAAGACGGTCGAGCATATCGAGCACGACGACGCCGTCCTGGTCGACCGGGATCCGCTCGGCCGAGGGAACCGCACGGAGGACCGAATCATGCTCGACCGCAGAGACCAAGACGTGGTCGCGCCCAGCGCCCAATAAAGCCAGGTGGTTCGCCTCGGTCCCGCCGCTGACGAAAACGACAGTCTCGGGTGGTGCGTTGAGGAGGACCCCGACCGCCGCACGGGCCTGCTCGACCGTCCGTCGCGCCGCGCGACCCCAGCGGTGAACCGAGGACGGATTGCCACAATGGGCGAGCATGGCGGATATCGCCGCCGCCGCTTCGGGCCGCAACGGGGTGGTCGCGTTCCAGTCGAGATAGGTCTCGGTTCGAGCCGAGGCGCCAGGGCGCGCCGGAGCGATCTCGCCCATCACGTTCCTGTCGCGGTGGCGCCGCCAAAAGTCTCGCGGTGGACGCGACCGCTGCTCCCGAGCACACGACGCTCGCATACATCGGCGAGTGAGACCGAGCTCAGATAGAGATGGATCTGATTGCCGAGCTCTTCCCAAAGATCGTGCGTGGCGCAGCGGGTTCGATTGCCGCGGCACCCGACCGGCGCGCCGGGGGTACAACGCGTCGCGCGGATCGGCTCGTCGACAGCAAGGATGATGTCGGCGATGCGGGTCTCGCTGCGGTCATGGGCGAGAAGGTAGCCGCCGCCCGGGCCGCGCACGCTCTTGACAAGTCCGCCCTTGCGCAGCATGGCGAAAAGCTGCTCGAGATACGACAGGGAAATCTCCTGCCGCTCGGCGATCTCGGCGAGCGAGATCGGCTCGCCTGCGCTGTGTTGCGCGAGATCAACCATCGCCATAACGGCATAGCGGCCCTTGGTGCTCAGCCTCATCGTCCGATCCTCAGGCCACGCTCTCCTTGTCGCAGGCCCCGTTGCCGCGCTGAACCTCCGGCGCTCGCTCGGCAGTGCTGGAGCGTGGCCGCTCGCTCTTCTCGATCTCGGCCAAGCGTGCTCTGAGGCTCGTCACCTCATCAAGGAGACCGTTTAGCGCGCGCGCGATCGGATCGGGGATCTCGGGCCCCAGCGCGTAGGGCTGAAACGCGGGCCGCGACTCGCCCGATGCACGGCGGCGAGCGACTGGTTTAGCCGGAATGCCGACCATGGTGGCGCCGTCCGGAACCTCGCTCAGCACGACCGCTTGCGCGCCGATGCGCGCCCCATCCCCAACCCGGAACGGACCGAGCACCTGTGCGTGTACGCTGACAATGACACCGTTGCCGAGCGTCGGGTGACGCTTTTGGCCCCGTTCGAGCGAAGTACCGCCAAGCGTCACGCCCTGGTACAGGGTGCAGTCGTCGCCAATCTCGGCTGTCTCGCCGATCACAACTCCCATCCCGTGATCGATGAACAGGCGTTTGCCGATGCGGGCACCAGGATGGATCTCGATTCCGGTCGCCATCCGTCCGATATGCGACACGAAGCGCCCGGCGAGCAGCCAGCTGTGGTGCCACAGCCAATGGGCAAGGCGGTGGAACAGCAGCGCGTGAAAGCCGGGATAACAAAGCACAACTTCGAGGCGCGAACGGGCGGCGGGATCGCGGACGAGGGTGGCATCGATTTCGTCACGTAGGTTTTTAAAGAGCATCGCTGTCACTATGTTATGCTAGCCGTGATGCTGCGCCGGGTGATCCGCGCCGCGTCGGCGGCGGCGTGAGCGAACATATAATTGTCCGACGAAAATGATCAAGAATTCGAGGCAACAACTGCCCCGTGGCTCGCTAGTCTCCGACCGGCTAGCTCGGACTTGAGCTCGGTCGGCCATGCCTGACGTGATCATCAACGGCCCGGAGGGCCGGATCGAGGCGCGCTATCATCATGCCCGCGTACCGGCGGCCCCGATGGCGCTCGTCCTCCATCCGCATCCACAGCATGGCGGCACGATGAACAACAAGGTCGTCTATACCTTGTACCAGTGTTTTGTGCGCCGCGGTTTCTCAACCTTGCGCTTCAACTTCCGCGGCGTCGGTCGCAGCCAGGGCAGCTTCGACCGCGGCGAAGGCGAGCTATCCGACGCCGCCTCGGCCCTCGATTGGCTGCAAACCTACAACCCGAACGCCCCATTCTGCTGGATTGCCGGCTTTTCGTTCGGGGCCTGGATTGGCATGCAGCTGCTGATGCGGCGACCGGAGATCGAAAGCTTCGTCGCGGTGTCGCCGCCCGCCAATATTTACGATTTCACCTTCCTCGCCCCTTGCCCGTCATCGGGCCTCATCCTGCAAGGCGATCAGGACAGCGTGGTGCCGGTCGAATCGGTCCAGCGGCTGGTCACCAAGCTGTCGCATCAGCGCGACATCAAGATCGATTTTCGCAAGATCGCCGGTGCCGATCATTATTTCGCCGATCGCATGGAGACGATCGCCACCCATGTCGACGGTTATATCGGCGAGCATGCCCGCCCCGGCAAAACCCCTACCGCGCCGCAGGTCCGCGGCGTCCGATAGAGCCTCGCGCGGTTTCGGTCAATCGGCGAAGGGATCGCGTACCAGTACCGTGTCCTCGCGCTCGGGACTCGTCGATAAGAGTGCCACCGGCGCGCCGATCAGCTCCTCCAGCCGCACGATGTACTTGATCGCGGTGGCCGGCAAATCGGCCCACGAACGTGCGCCCCGGGTGCTTGCGCGCCATCCCTCGGCAGTTTCGTAGACCGGCTCGAGGGTCGCCTGGGCCGTCATCCCCGCTGGGACATAGTCGAACAGCTCTTCGCCACAGCGGTAGGCGGTGCAGAATTTTACCTCGTCGAAGCCGTCGAGCACGTCGAGCTTGGTCAGCGCGATCCCGTTGATGCCGCCGGTCTTGACCGCTTGCCGCACCGCGACCGCGTCGAACCAGCCGCAGCGTCGTTTGCGCCCGGTGACGGTGCCGAACTCCCGGCCGCGCTCGCCGAGCGTCTCCCCGATGGCGTCGCTGAGTTCGGTCGGGAAGGGGCCGGCGCCGACGCGCGTCGTGTAGGCCTTGGTGATGCCGAGCACGTAGCCGACGGCGCCCGGCCCGATCCCCGACCCGGCCGCCGCCTCCCCGGCCAGAGTGTTCGACGAGGTGACGAAGGGGTAGGTGCCGTGGTCGACATCCAGCATAGCGCCCTGCGCGCCTTCGAACAGAATGCGCCTGCCCTGACTGCGAGCCTCGTCGAGCAGGCGCCAGGTCCGGTCGGCATAGGGCAGGATGCGGGGCGCGATCTCGCGCAGCGCGGCAAGCAGCTCGCGGCGATCGATCTCCGGCTTGTCGAGCCCGCGCAGCAGCGCGTTGTGATGCAAAAGCAGTTGGTCGACACGCTCCTCGAGCGCCTGCCGATCAGCAAGATCGCAGACCCTGAGAGCGCGGCGACCGACCTTGTCCTCATAGGCGGGACCAATGCCGCGGCCGGTCGTCCCGATCCTGCTGTCGCTGAGGCGCTCCTCCCGGGCGCGGTCGAGCGCCCCGTGCGACGGCAGGATCAACGCCGCGTTATCGGCGAGCCGCAGATTACGCGGCGAGATGTCGAGCCCCTTCTCGCGCATCGCCTCGATCTCGGCGACGAGCGCCCAGGGATCGACCACGACGCCGTTGCCGATGATCGACAGCTTGCCCGGGCGGACGACCCCTGAGGGGAGCAGGCTCAGCTTGTATTCGGTATTGCCGACGAGGAGGGTGTGGCCGGCATTGTGGCCCCCCTGGAAGCGGACCACGACATCGGCCCGCTCCGACAGCCAATCGACGATCTTGCCCTTCCCCTCGTCGCCCCATTGGGCGCCTACGACGACGACGTTGCCCATTTTGGACCTCTCTCACCCGACCATCGTTGGGATCTCGCCCTCCAGAACATGGCTGCAGCCGAGGCGGTGCGCCTCTGCCCGCCAGTCGCCGACCGGCTCGAGCGCAGCAACCGTGACCCACCCCTCCCCGCGCAAAGCGTCGGCCCGGGAGCGATCGACACCGAGCGGCAGCAGCACGCGGCGGGGCGGAAGCGCGTCGGGCAACGCCCCCAGGATCGTGTCGGTGTAGAGGGTGAACCCGGTCGCCGGCTCCGAGGCTGCCGGATCGCCGGCGTCATAGCGGCCGCCGCGGCCGAGCTCGCCGAGCGGACCGCGTGCTACAACGCCGCCGGCGAAAAACGTAAAGCTGATCCCGGTGTGGTACTCGAAGCCGCGGTTCTCGACCGGGTCGACCGTCACCTTGAGCCCGGGGGCTGCCGCCGCGAGGCCCTCGAGCACGACTCCGAGCCGCTCCCGCTCGGCGCCCGCCCGCGCCGGCAGGTCGAGGCGGTCGAGGGCGGCGAGCGCCGCCACGCCAGGACCCGCAGCAGCCAGCAACTGCCCCAAGAGCTTCCCTGCCCCTCCGGCGAGCGCTGCGACCGCAGCGGCGTCCTTGTGATCGAGGGCGGTGCGCAATGCAGCCGCGCGCGCGCCGGCGATCTCATAGGCCTCGGCGACAGCTGGCACCAAGGTCGGCAGCGTCAGGTCGACCGAGAGGTCGGACACCCCGAGTGCCGCGAGTGCGGCGCCGGCAACCGCGATCACCTCGACATCGGCCGCCGGCCCCGCCGCGCCGATCAGCTCGGCGCCGACCTCGCCGACCTGGCGCTCGGGCCGGATTTCGGAGGCTCTGACGCGCAAAACCTGGCCGGCATAGCTGAGCCGCAACGGCCGCGGCGCATTGCCCAGCCGGGTCGCGGCGATGCGCGCGATCTGCGGGGTCATGTCGGCGCGCACGCCGATCATCCGGTGCGCGACCGGATCCATCATGCGAAAGGTCGCGGTCGCCATCGCCGCCCCGGCCCCGGCGAACAGCGTTTCCTCGAACTCGACGAGCGGCGGCTTGACCCGCTCGTAGCCATGCGCTGCCAACGTCGCCATCAGCTGCGCCACGACAGCCGCCTCGATTTCGGCCTCGGGCGGCAACAAATCGTGCATGCCTGCGGGAAGAAGGGCCGGATGTGGCGCGTCGCTCATGACGCGACCAGTGTAGCGAAGCGAAGCCTCGGCTAGAAGCGCATCGCCTTGACTTGGATGACATTGGGCAGAGCGCGGACGGTGTCGAGGATCGCCGGGCTCAGCGGCTGATCGACCTCGACCAGGGCGATCGCCTCTCCGCCGGGGGCGGCGCGGCCGAGGTGAAAGGTCGCGATATTGACCGCGGCGGCACCGAGCGCATTGCCGAGGGCGCCGATAAAGCCCGGCTTGTCGGAGTTGCGCACGAACAGCACGTTGCGGCCGAGCTCGGCTTCGAGGGCGATCCCCTCGACCGAGACGAGGCGCGGTTTGTCGCCGCCGAACAAGGTGCCGGCGACCTCGCGGCGGCGCCGTTCGGTCTCGACGACGACCCGGATCAAAGTCTGGTAATCGACCGGTTCTGCGCGGCGCGTCTCGCTCACACGAATGTCGCGGTCGCGGCAGATCACCGGCGCGTTGACCATGTTGACCGAGGTGAGCTGGGGCGACAACAGCCCGGTCAGGGCGATGGCGGTCAGCGGTTTGACGTTGAGCTCGGCGATGGCACCCTCGTACTCGACCGCGACTGCGCGGATGCCGGTCTCGGTCAGCTGCCCGGCAAAGCTGCCGAGCTGCTCGGCGAGCTTCATGTAAGGGCTGAGCCGCTGGGCCTCCTCGGCGCTCAGCGAGGGCATGTTGACCGCGTTCGAAACGGCGCCGGTCAACAAGAAATCGGCCATCTGCTCGGCGATCTGCAACGCGACGTTCTCCTGCGCCTCGCTGGTCGAAGCGCCGAGATGCGGGGTGGCGACGACATTGTCGCGGCCGAAGAGCGGGCTGGAGACCGCCGGCTCCTCGGCGAAGACGTCAATCGCGGCACCGGCGACATGACCGCTGTCGAGGGCGACGGCGAGGTCGGCTTCGACGACGAGACCGCCGCGGGCGCAATTAACCAGCCGTACGCCGGGCTTCATCATCGCGAGTACCCGCGCGTCGATCAGGCTCTTGGTTGCCTCGGTCAGCGGAGTGTGCAGGGTGATGAAATCGGCGCGGGCGAACAGCGCCTCGAGCGGCACCTTTTCGACGCCGAGATCGCGGGCGCGATCGGCTGAGAGGAACGGGTCGTAGGCGACCACTTTCATGCGCAACCCGAGGGCGCGCTCGGCGACGGCGGCACCGACATTGCCGCAGCCGATGACGCCGAGCGTCTTGCCGGTGAGCTCGACCCCCATAAAGCGCGACTTTTCCCACTTGCCGGCCTGGGTCGAGCGGTCGGCTTGCGGGATCTGCCGGCACAGCGCAAAGAGCAAGGCGATCGTGTGCTCGGCAGCGGTAATCGAGTTGCCGTAGGGGGTGTTCATGACGACGATGCCGCGCTGGGTGGCGGCCGCAACATCGATGTTGTCGACCCCGATACCGGCGCGGCCGATCACCCGAAGCTTTTCCGCATCGGCGAGCAGTCCCTCGGTCACCTTGGTCGCCGAGCGCACCGCGAGCCCGTCATAGGCGGCGATGCGTTCCCTGAGCTCGGCCGCCGCCAGCCCGGGCAGGAAGTCGACATGAACCCCGCGCCCGGTCAGGATCTCGGCCGCACGCGGGCTCAAGGCATCCGCAATCAGCACCTTCGGCATCTACAGCTCCGGTAGAAGAATTCACCACAGAGACAGTGAGACAGAGAGCGGTTCCGAACCTCTGTGTCTCACCGTCTCATTGTGGTTTTAGGCGGCCTTGGCCGATTGACGCTGCTCGTCCCAGGCCCAGTCGAGCCAGGGCAGCAGCAGCGCCACATCGGAGGGCTCGACGGTGGCCCCCGTCCAGATCCGCAAACCCGGCGGCGAGGCGCGATGGCTGGCGATATCGTAGGCCGCCCCCTCCTCTTCGAGCCGCTTGGTCATCGCCCGCGCCGTCCGGAAGCGGTCTTCCCACGACATCTGGGCGAACCAGGGCTCGACGATCTCGAGCTGCGGCGAGGTCGAGGAGATCGTCGCCGGGTCCGCGGCGAGAAACCGCGCCCAGGGGCAGTCATCGACCCAGGCGGCGATCGTCGCGAGGCTCTTTTCCGAGCGGGCGACGAGCCCGTCGAGCCCGCCGACCCTCTCGGCCCATTTCAACGAATCGAGCGCGTCCTCGACGCACAGCATCGAGGGCGTGTTGATCGTCTCGCCGCGAAAGACGCCCTCGATCAGCTTGCCCTTTGCCGTGAGCCGGAAGAGCTTGGGCAGGGGCCAGGGCGGGGTGTAGCTCTCGAGCCGCTCGACCGCCCGCGGCGAGAGCGCCAGCATGCCGTGACCGGCCTCGCCGCCCAACGACTTCTGCCACGACCAGGTGGCGACATCGAGCTTGTCCCACGGCAACCGCATCGCGAAGACCGCCGAGGTCGCGTCGCAGATCGCGAGCCCGGTGCGGTCGTCGGCGATCCAGTCGCCGTTCGGCACCCTGACCCCCGAGGTCGTGCCGTTCCAGGTGAAGACGACGTCGCGCGTCGGATCGACCGCCGACAGATCGGGGAGCCGGCCATAGGGTGCCTGCAGCACCCGGACATCGGCGAGCTTCAGCTGTTCGACATCGGCGACCCAGCCTTCGCCGAAATTCTCCCACGCCAGCATGTCGACTCCGCGCGCGCCCAAGAGCGACCACATCGCGATCTCGATCGCCCCGGTATCGGAGCCGGCGACAATGCCGACCCGCCAGTCGAGGGGGATGCCGAGGATCGCACGCGAGCGCTCGACCACCTCGACGAGCCGCGCCAGCCCGACCGCCGAGCGATGCGAGCGCCCCGCCAGCGCGCCCTCGAGCACGGCCGGCGACCACCCCGGTCGCTTGGCGCAGGGGCCGGAGGAGAAGCACGGGTTCGCC
>DATEQL010000460.1:0-4598 GCA_035272665.1 Allostellaceae bacterium | reverse complement strand
GGAAACGGAAGCGGCGATGGAGCGGCGCTTGCAGAACCGGATGCGCCAGCTGAAGCTAGCGACCCGGCCGGACGGCACCGTCCATGGCGGGCCGGACCGCGCCACCGGCGACCCGCGAGCGGTCAATGAAATCAGCGCGATGTATGGCAATCCCGACGAGATCGCGCGCAAGCTCGAAGAGCTACAGGATGCTGGGGTGGGCTATGTGCTGATCAACGGCGGCGGTTCGGGCGGCGGTGCGCGCGGCCGCGAGAGCCTGCGGCGCTTCGCCCGCGACGTCATGCCGGCCTTTGCGGAGCGATAAACGTCACCATCTTTTGGCCGAGATCGAAGCGTATTCTGGTTCCCGCGGTGGGGTGTCGGCCTCACCTCGACCCGAGCGTCCGGAAATTGTCAAAACTTCCCCTGCCGGGCGTCTAAGAAGTGTCCGTATCGGGGCGTAACTATATGATATTCATATATAGTTCTCTCTCTGAGCCGCGTTTTTCCCCTGAGTTTTCGCGTCCGGCAGGAAATTCTCACGGTTTTAGAGGAGCTTAGCGGCGGCCTCTCGAGTTTCGAATTCCGCTGACGCGCAGCGGGATGAGTCAGCTCTCGGCGACGATCGGGTTGCGCAGCACGCCGACCCCGCCGTCGATCTCGACCTCGACGACATCGCCCGGCTTCATCCACAAGGGCGGCTTGCGGGCGAAGCCGACGCCCTCGGGCGTACCGGTCGAGATCACGTCGCCGGCCACCAGGGGCGTCCAGTCCGAGCAGTACGAGATCAGGGTCGGGATGTCGAAGATCAGATCGTCGATCCCGGTGTGCTGGACTTCCTGGCCGTTGAGCCGGGTCACCAGATGCAGCCGCGTCGGGTCGGGGATCTCGTCCGCGGTGACGATCCAGGGCCCGAAGCCGCCCGTCGCATGGAAGTTCTTGCCGGCCGCGATCGAATGCTTGAACTGGATGTCGCGTATCGAGCCGTCGTTAAAGCACGCATAGCCGAAGACATGCGACAGCGCGTCCTGCTTGGCGATGTGCCGGCCGGGCTTGCCGATGACGAGGGCGAGTTCGCCCTCATAGTCGAAATCGCCGGAGATCTTGGGGCAAATCATCGGCTGGTTATGCGCGACGAGGGTGTTGACGAGGCGCAGAAACACCTGCGGGTTCTCGGGCGGCGGGCCCCCGGCTTCGGCGGCGTGGGCGCGATAGTTGCGACCCGCACAGATGATCTTGTCGGGATCGGTGATCGGCGGCAGCAGGGTCACCTGCGACAGCGCTGCATCCGGCGCGGCATCCTTCACCTCGGCCGCAAACCGGGCGAGCACGTTGCCGGCGATCGCGGCGCGCAAGGTCGGGTAACGATCGCCGAGCCGGCGTCCCAGGTCGATGATGGCGTCGCCGACCACGGCGCCGTAGGAACTGCGTCCGGCTGCCAAATAGCTCACCAGTTTCATACCATGTCCTTCCCTCGACTTCGTCGCGCGCCCTAAAAGCCTCCAGCGCGAGATGATGTTACGTCAGAACCTGCGATGACTGCTTCGACTATCTTCACGATCGGACATTCGACGCGAAGCCTCTCAGAGCTGGTCGCTCTGCTGCGGCGAGCTTCGGTCGATCTGCTCGTCGATGTACGCTCGGTGCCGCGTTCGCGGACAAACCCGCAGTTCAATGCCGACACGTTCCCTTCGCCGCTCGCCGCCGCCGGGATTTGCTATTGCCACCTGGCCTCGCTCGGCGGCCTGCGCGGCCGGCGCAGGGATAGGATGCCCTCGCCGAATACTTTGTGGCGGAACGGCTCCTTCCGCAATTACGCGGATTATGCGGCGACGGACGCGTTCCGCGTGGGCCTCGCCGAACTCACGGCGCTCGCGCGCAACCATTGTTGCGCGATCATGTGCGCGGAGGCGCTGTGGTGGCGGTGCCACCGCCGGATCATCGCCGACTACCTGCTGGCGCAAGGCACGCCGGTGATGCACATCCTCGGGTCGGGCAAGGTCGACCCCGCGACGATTACTACAGGCGCTCAGCGGCTCCCCGATGGAACCCTGGTCTACCCGGATGACAATCGCTAGTGCTGACCGAAGTTGTGCGCGCCGGCACCATTTCTTCGACTCTTGGCGGATCCTTTATCCCCCTCGTTTTTGCTATTTTGCAGGCTGCTCGCGCCGGCCAGCCTCCGGGCTCAAGGCAGGCCGTGCAACGGATTCGCTGAGATAATCAGCGCCGCCCCCGCGGCCGGGTTTTAGGTGCCTAAGCCTCCTGCATGCCGCTCCCCCGACATCGCTTCGTTTTCGGGACGAGCGACGGATCGCGAAGATGGCGCGCTTACCGATTTTCCACTTTGGCAGCTTAAACTGCGCTTCGACCCGTCAGCTGCCAACCCAAGGATGTTCGATGTCGCTCGCCGCACCTGATCGCCGCGCCCTGCTGCGCTCTGTACTCTGTTTCACCGCCGCGGTCCTCGGACCGTTTCCCGCCGCTATTGCCTCCGAGATAACCGCCCCTGTTGAACAGCTCCATGCCGGGCTGATCGACCTCATGAAAGCCGGTAACACGGTACCATTCCGCCAGCGATACGACAAAATTGCGCCAGTTATCGGCGGGACTTTCGACCTGGAGATGATCGTCCGACAGGTCGTCGGGCTGCGCTGGGCCTCGTTACCACCGGACCAACAGGCGGCCGTGGAAGAAGCCTTCCGGCGCTACACCATCGCGTCCTACGTCGCTAATTTCGGCGAATATTCCGGTGAGCGCTTCGAGGTCCTCCCCGCCGTCACTGCCGCCGGCAGCGATCGGGTTGTACAGACCAGAATCATGGGGGCCGCCGGCCAGGTGCATGTGCTGGCCTACGTGATGCGACCGAGCGGCGGCGCATGGCGGATCGTGGACGTGCTGGCCGACGGTTCGATCAGCCGTGTCGCGGCCCAACGGTCCGAAATACGGTCCGTGCTCTCCGATGGCGGCGGTACCGGCCTGCTCGTCAGCCTACGACGGAAGACCGCGGAACTGTCGGGCGGTATTTTACAGTAGAACGGCCGGCCCAAACCGGCTATCACCTGCACGTCCCGATCTGAGGCACCGGGAATCCTGGTGCCTCAGGTCGAAGCACATTTATGCGGGCCGAGACGGCCGCCCACCGACCGCCGCAATGTATCGACGCCTCGGTCCCTGATGACGTTTCAGCGTTTTCTCGTCGGTCTCGTCGATTGGTGCAGGTGCAACGCCGCGCTCGTGGTCCTGGCCGGGATCATCCTTGCCGCGTCCGCTGGCTGGTACGCGGCCGGGCATCTCGGGATCACCACCGACACCGACCGAATGTTCGCAGAAAGCCTGCCGTGGCGCCAGCGGGCGATGGCGCTCAAAGCCGACTTTCCGCAGTTTCAGGATCTCCTGGTGGCGGTGATCGATGCAAGGGAGCCGGAGGAGGCGGAGGCCACCGCTGCCGCCCTGGCCGAAGCGCTGGAGCAGGATCATGAGCATTTCCTGACCGTCCGGCGCCCCGACGCTTCGCCTTTCCTGAAGCAGGAAGGGTTGTTGTTTCTCGACCCGAACCAGCTGGAGTCGGTCCTCGACCGGACGATCGATGCCCAGCCCTTTCTCGGGGAGCTCGCCAAGGATCCGAACGCGCGCGGGTTGTTCGCAGCCTTGTCTCTGTTGGGCACGGGGGTGGAACAGGGACAGGCCGATCTCACGCCCTACCAAACCGCATTAAAAGGGTTTCACGATGCGATGGCCGACGCGATCGCCGGCCATCCCCGCCCGTTGTCATGGACCAAGCTGCTCGGCGGAGATCTCGCCGATCTCGGCGGCAAATACAAATTCGTCCTGGTTCAGCCGAAGCAGGATCTCAGCAGCCTTCAGCCAGGCGGAGCCGCCACGCAGGCGATGCGCGCCGCGGCCGCCGAACTCGAGTTCGTCAAATCGGGCGACGCCCGCGTGCGGATCACCGGCAGCGTAGCGTTGGCCGACGAGGAGTTCGCCTCCGTCGCCGAGGGTGCGGTCGAGGGCATGATAGGCAGTATCTTGTTGATCTCGTTGTGGCTGTTCCTGGCCGTCCGTTCCTGGCGTCTGATCGTACCGATCCTGCTGACGCTCGGGCTCGGGCTGATGCTGACCCTGCTGTTCGCCTCTGTCGCGGTGGGAACGCTGAACCTGGTTTCGGTCGGTTTCGGGATCCTCTTTGTCGGCATCGCCGTCGACTTTGCCATCCAGTTCTGCGTGCGCTACCGGGAAAATCGCCATGCGCATCCCGATCCTGCCGTCGCAATGGCCGAGACCGGCCGGCGCGTCGGTGGCCAAATCCTGGTGGCGGCGGCGGCCACCTCGGCGGGGTTTCTCGCCTTCGTTCCCACCGACTTCCGCGGTGTGGCCGAGCTGGGGCTGATCGCCGGAGCGGGGATGCTGATCGCCTTTCTCTGCACGATGACCTTTCTTCCGGCCGTGATCGGCCTCTTGCAGCCGCATGGCGAGCGCGCTGAAGTCGGCTTCGGTTGGGCGGCACCGCTCGACGGGATTGTCCGCCGCCGCCGCCGGCCGCTGCTGGTCTTGTTCGGCGTGCTGGGCGCCCTGGGGATCATCCTGTTGCCGCAGCTGGGCTTTGATGCCGATCCGCT
>DATEQL010000459.1:0-2951 GCA_035272665.1 Allostellaceae bacterium | reverse complement strand
AAGCAAGCAGCTTTCCATCGGCTGCGTCCGGTGCGATTCTCATCTCATGGTTCCACTCTCCGTTCTCGATCTTTCCCCAATCATCGAAGGCGGCGATGCCGGTCAGTCGCTGCGCAATTCGCTCGACTTGGCGCGCCACGTCGAGGCGCTCGGCTACCGGCGCTTCTGGATGGCCGAGCACCACAACTTGCCCGGCATTGCCAGTGCCGCGACCGCGGTGGCGCTCGCCCATGTCGCGGCCGGCACAAACAATATAAAGATCGGCGCCGGCGGCATCATGCTGCCGAACCACGCCCCGCTGGTCATCGCCGAACAATTCGGCACGCTCGCCGCCCTGCATCCTGGGCGGGTCGAGCTGGGTCTCGGCCGGGCGCCGGGGTCGGATCAGATCACCAACCGAGCCATCCGCCGAAACCTCTACGGCGACGTCGACGAATTTCCCCGGGATGTCGTCGAAGTGATGAGCTATTTCCAACCGGCCGAACCGGGTCAGGCGGTGCAGGCGGTTCCCGGCGCCGGGTTGGAGGTGCCGATCTGGATCCTCGGGTCGAGCACCTATGGCGCGCAGCTCGCGGCCTATCTGGGGCTGCCCTTCGCCTTTGCCTCCCATTTCGCGCCGGCAATGATGGTGCCGGCGATGAAGATCTACCGCGAGCGGTTTCGCCCGTCCACGCAGCTCGCCCTGCCCCACGTCATGCTTGGGATCGTTGTCGTCGCCGCGGAATCGGACGAGGGGGCGCGGTTTCTGTTCTCGTCATTGCAACAATCGTCGCTGAACAACAGAATCGGACGTCGCGGACGGATGCCGCCGCCGGTCGCGGATTTCGAGGCGCGGCTCGATCCCCAAGCGCGCGCCATCCTCGCCGACGCGCTCGGATGCGCCGTCGTAGGTGGGCCCGATACGGTGCGCCGCGGCCTCGACGAGTTCATCCGCCGCACCGGCGCCGACGAGCTGATGGTGACCGCCAACATCTTCGATCACGCCAAGCGCAAACGGTCCTTCGAGATCGTCGCGGAACTGCACGGCGCGATGAAAGCGCCGCGTCACCTGGAAACGGCGGATCAGACGGCCGCTTTCGACCAGTCATAGACCCGCGCTAGGGTATCGCCCATCAGCAAAACGCGATCGCTGTCAGAGAGCCGGTCGGTGACGCGAAACGCCTCGACCCCCTGCTCGTAGGTCAACAACGAGACCGCGCGGGTCCAGTCGGTGCCCCACATACAGCGACCAAAGCGAAAGACGTCGAAGATGCGGCCGAGCGGATCCCATATGTCCTTGTAAGGGAACGGCTCGTACGACAAGGTGCAGGCGCCGCTGATCTTGATCGCGATATTGGGGTGCGCGGCCAATGCCAACACGTTTGGCAGCTCGGCGAAGGGCTGCGCCGGCGGCGGCGGCTCGAACGGCTGCTGCAGCCCGAGGTGATCGATGACCAGCTGCGTGCTGGGGTTTCGCGCCGCCAGCTGTCCTGCCTGCTCCAGCCGCCCCCAACACATCAGGTTGACCGGCAAAGAATGTTGCGCGGCGGCGGCGAGAACCCGGTTTAAGCCGGGATCGGCAGGGTCGGTCGAAAGCTCGTCTCTCAACATGACCCGAATGCCGACCGTACCATTGGTCGCTGCCCAGTCGGCGATCGTCTCGGCCACTGCAGGATCGGTCGGGTCGACCGGCTTGACCAGCCTGAACCGGCTGGGATGCGCCGCGAAGACCTCGAGGGCGTAGCTCGCGTCGTAGCGATACATGCTGAACGGCGAGACCAATACGGCGCCGTCGACGCCGACCGCGTCCATCGCGGCCACCATCTGGTCGCCGGTGACCTCCGCCGGCCCGTGCAACGTGCCGACCCAGGGGCGGCCCGGGTGGTTGCGTTCATAGGCGTGAACCTGGGCATCGAATATCGGCATAGCTTCCGGCTCTCCCGATGGCGCTATCGTGCAGCAGCAATGTCGCGCTTCGTACAAAGCTGAGTCAAACGGGAGATCAGGCGTCAGTGCCGCAGAAATGGGACGTCGAAGCGGATGTCATCGTCGTCGGGTTCGGGGCAGCCGGTGTCGCCGCTTCTGTCACCGCCCACGATCTCGGCGCGGAGGTCGTCATCCTGGAAAAGGCGCCCGAGGGTCAGGAAGGCGGTAACACGCGGGTCGCCGGTCAAGGCTATCTGAATACCTCATCGGCAGAAGACGGCGCCGCCTATCTGACCGCGCTCTGCGGCCCTTACACCGTGCCCGAGGCCATGGTGCAGGTGTGGGCGGAGGAGATGTGCCGGAACAATGCCTGGCTCGAAAGTCTCGGTGGTGATCCGCAAGAGCATCAACATCCGCCGGTCGGGATCGAATTCCCGGATCTGCCCGGCTCGGAATGCGTGCATAAATTCCACGACGGCCCGACCTACGGCTATTCCTATACCTGGAAACGGTTCGAGAGCCTGGTCAAGCAGCGCCCGATCCCCGTTCTCTATCAGACGCCGGCAAGGGAACTGATCCAGCACGACACCAGCCGAGAAATTCTCGGGGTACGCGCCCAACAGGGGAACAAATCGATCTACGTCAAAGCGCGCAAGGCGGTGGTGTTGACTTGCGGAGGCTTCGAAAACAACCAGGAAATGATCCGCAATTACCTGCCCGGCATTCCCTACTGCTACACCTCCGGCTCGCCCTACAACGAGGGTGACGGCATCACGATGGCAATGTCGGTCGGCGCCGATCTCTGGCACATGAACAACTACGCGGGCCCCTCGATGGCGCTCAAAGTCCCGGAAATCCGGACGACGTTTTCGATGCAGGCATTGCACTTCAGCAAAAAAACGCCGGGCGGCATGATCGTGGTCGGCCCGGACGCCAAACGCTTTACCAACGAGAAGTATAAGACCCGCCACGGGAAAATCCCGGTGAATGGCTGCTGGCTGCCATTATCCACCCCGTGCCCGCTGTTTCTGATTTTCGACCACACG
>DATEQL010000458.1:0-4681 GCA_035272665.1 Allostellaceae bacterium | reverse complement strand
ACCCGATAGCAGGTGACGCGCGGCTGCGTCACTTCAAAGACGGCACTCCCGATGCGAAAGCGATCCCCGATGCACACTTCAGCATCCGGTAGTCCCTCGACCGTAAAATTCTCTCCGAACTGGCCATAGGTAAAGTCGCTTCGACCGAGCTGAGCTTGCCAATACCGGTATGAGTCGATCTGGTATACAAAGACCGCCCGATGCTCGCCGCCATGGCCCGCCAAATCTCCTTGACCATCGCCGTCGATGTTGAGCCGCCGCGCAACACGACGGCCCTGAACGGGGGTCTTCCAGACCGCGGTGTGGACCGTCTTTCCTCGCCACGCGACATCGCGCGGTAGACCCACGTTCACCGAAAGCAGGCGAGGCATCGCGCGATTCTCCCGGTCTTCCGTCGAGGCCATCCTCTCACCTAAGCGGTATTATGCACCGAGGATTGCGGCGAGTGTAGCGACGGATTGCGGGCGGCATCGCAAGGCCAGGGTTTCCACCCCAGATTGGGACTATCGCCAGATGGTTGCCTTTTTGTAGATCCGAAGCTCCGATTCACCTTTTAGACGCGATCACCCCGACCGTTACACGTGACGCGGACTTAGCGGAGTAGGCCGGGGCATCCATTCGACCGCCGAACAGGTTGATCTTTGTGAACATCAGACGGGGGCTTCTGCGTCGAAGTAAGCGGCATGTTGGGTCAGCGCTTCGGACATTGCCAATATGGTACTCCGTGCCCGGAGAGCGGCGGCACCCGGGCGAGCGGCGAGTGCCTCGTCGAGCCGGGTAAGGCGGACGATCGTCATCGCGCTGTCCCCGCGCGCCATAGTCTCGAGTGCCGCGTCGAGGTGGGAACCAAGATCGAACCGGCGACAGATGCGACGAAGGCGGATGATCTCGATACCTACTGACAGCGCCGCCACAAGCTCTGAGCGCTGCAGCGGCTCGGCCGCGTCCGGCAGTACGGAGAGACGGCTATAGACGCGCCCCTCCCAACCCTCGGCCGACCGTGGGATCCAGCCCGTCGCCAGACGCCGCAGATCCCGAAGTGTCAGAGCCAGAAGCCTGCGGGCCCGCAGCATCGGCGACAGGGGCGGCATTAAGCGAAATGACAGCGCAGCGGCGCCCAGTCCTGCGACGGTCGCCAATGCCGCGTTATAGAATTGCTGAGTGTCGTAGCTCATCGGGTTTGTCGGAGCGAGAAGAAAGCAAAAAAAAGCCGTTATAGCCGTAAACATTGGCGTCTGCCACGGCTGAGCCACCCCCGCGCCGGCGGGCACCAGGACAAGGCCAATCGCCAGGCTAAAGGCGGCAAAGGTCTCGGTGTTCGGCAATATTGCGAACCCGATGATCGCCGCGAAAGCGGCGGTAAGGGCGGTGCCCACCATAAAACTCATGGCCGCCGCGTAGGCCTGGTCGGCCCGCGGCGCGAGCAGGATGACACCGATCGCGGCAAAGGTGATGGCCCTCGCGCCGTTCGGCCACGCGGTGACGATCCAGAAGAGCTCGGCAGCGCCGACGGCGAGGAAAGCGCGGCCGGCATTGACCAGAGGAGGAAGCCAATCCGGCACGCAAGGCAAAGCGCCGCGACGGCGCCGCATCGGCCGAGCAGAATCGCCAACGAGCAGCGCCAGCCCATTGAGCGCGCGGGAAATGCCTGCCAACACTTTGGCCGACTGATCGGCAAGCAGCCGCAGCGGCCGCGTGCCTGCCGGTAAGGCGATCAGCGCCCGCACGCCGGCGTTAGATACGCGATCCAAACCGATGGGGTCGGCTATCCACCGCGCCGGCTCCTCTCGCTCGGGCTCTG
The DNA here is from genome assembly GCA_035272665.1 of Allostellaceae bacterium. Taxonomy (GTDB): domain Bacteria; phylum Pseudomonadota; class Alphaproteobacteria; order ATCC43930; family CGMCC-115725; genus AP-15. The sequence goes on along the minus strand of DATEQL010000458.1, from coordinate 2,880 downwards.
GCAGGAGCTCTTTTGGAACCGCTTGCAGTACGGTGGCCGCCCCTTGCCGAGCCTCTTCATGCGGCCGCTGGGCCAAGTGAACCGCCACGATGCGCCAGCTGGCTATCGCGTCGAATAGGCCGTTCACCGCGGTCTGCAACACCGGCGAATGGTACCGCAGCTGGGCGGACTCGCCGATCGCCTCGTCGATCACCGAGTCGAGCGCGATGACACGCCGGACGAGTTCCTGCCGCATTGACTGCGTCTCCGGAAGTTCCGGGCCAGCCAGCGCCAAAAAACCGGTGAACCGGCCGGTAATTTCGGCGGCGAGGGCGGCGATCAGGGTGGCGAGCCGGCGTTGCCCTCTACCGAAATCGGTTCCCGCCACCACGACGCCGGCGGAGACGATGCCAATGCAGATCTCGGTGCAGCGGATTACGGCGAGCGTAAAGACGTCGCCGTTTGCGCCCCCGAAATCCCCGAGCTCGTTGCCCGCGATGATCGCCGCTGTGATCCCGGCAAGCTGCGCCGCAAGGGCGAAAGAGTTGCGGAGTATCGTGGCAACGAAAGCGCACCCCGCACCCCACAGCGCCAGACCCGCGAGAAAGGCGACGCGGTTCTGCGGGAAACATGCAGTCAGCGCCACGATCGCCACGGCGCCTACTACAGTACCGACCATGCGGAACCAACCTCTGCGCAGCGAAGCGCCGAGCTGTGGCTGACAAACCAGAGCCGCGGTTGTTCCGGCCCAGAAAGCGTCGTCGAGCTCGAGCCAAAACGCGATATATAGCGCGAGGCAGACTGAAACCCACAGTCGCAAGCCGAATAGCAGCGGCGGCGCTACCGCCCTTGACGCCTTCGCCAGGCGGGCTGTGAAGGTCGCATTAGATGCAACCGGCGAACCCTGCCCCGCAGGCCCAGCCTCTGTCATGAGCGAATTTTGGCCGAAGCTCTCAACTGAAATGAAGCGAGTGTTATCAGCAAGGTATCATCACCCCCGCGAAAGCGTCTCGAAAGCGGGGTCCAGTGCGGCTGCCGAGCTTTTGGAGCCCTGGATTCCCGCGTTCGCGGGAATGACGAATAACCCACTCAAATTCCTTGATTCATTTCGATGAGGGCACTAACCCTCACCGCCATCTTCACCCGTAGGTGCGGCCGACCGCCGGGGGAGCACCATCTGAGTCTGGATCATCATCGCGGCGAGCTTTCCGTCGGCGCGGTATATCGAGGTCTGCAGCACGATCGTGCGCCGCCCCACATGGACCGGCACGGCTACACCGGTAAGCCGCCCCGGCACGCAGGCGCGAAAGATATTCGTCTTCGACTCGATCGTGGTTGTCCGAAACCCGGGTGGGACGTTCAGCCCGGCCAATGCTCCGCCGAGATCGTCGGCGAATGCCGCCAGCGCGCCGCCATGCACATGACCGCTGTTGTTGAGATGACGGTCATCCACATCGAGTTCGCCTACCAGCTTATCTTTGCTTATCCTTGTCGGCATCGGTAATGCGGATGCCGAAGTGTCCCAGCATACCGGAACGGGCAGCGGTAGAGGTCATCGACGAGCACCAATTTGCAGCAAGAAGAGCGGGCGATCTTAACAGCAACCGGAAGCGGCACAGGATCGCTTCGCTGCGACCCCTTGGATTGGGCCAAGCTCGAAAACCGTTTGTAGCTGATTGCGAGTTCCATGGGGTGTCCGATTCACATAGAGTCGCGCTCTCGCGAGGCTTTCTGCGGAGACCCGACCAAATGGAAAAAGCGTTGTCAAACATCCGCATCATCGACATGACGCATAACCAGGCGGGGCCCGCCTGCGCGCAGATCCTGGGTTTTCTCGGCGCCGACGTGATCAAGCTCGAGGAGCCGAAGGGCGGCGATGTCGCCCGCCGCAACATGCGCGACCGGCCGGACAGCGACAGCCTCTTCTTCCTGCTGTTCAACGCCAACAAGCGCAGCCTGACCCTCAATTTGAAGACCGGCCGGGGCAAGGAATTGTTCAAAGAGCTCATCGCCAAGTCGGACGTGCTGCTCGAAAATTTCGGGCCCGGCGCTCTCGACCGCCTGGGGCTCGGTTGGAAAGTCCTCTCGGAGATCAACCCGCGGCTGATCTACGCCACGATCAAGGGCTTCGGCACCTACGGCCCCTATCGCGACTTCAAGAGCTACGAGCCGATCGCCCAGGCGATGGGGGGCGCGATGAGCATCACCGGGTTTCCAGAGAACCCGCCGACCTTTGTCGTGCCGGCGATCGGCGACAGCGGCACCGGCATGCACATGGCGATCGGCATCCTCGCCGCCTTGCAGCAGCGCCACGCCACCGGCAAGGGGCAGCATGTCGAGGTATCGATGCAGGATGCGGTGGTCAACATCATCCGCGTCAGCCTGCGCGACCACCAGCGCTTCGGCGAGGCCATGCCGCGGCGCGGTAACCAGATGGGCCGCGGCATCCCGAGCACGACCTATCCTTGCGCGCCGGGCGGCCCCAACGACTATGCCTTCATCACCGCGCAACAGCAGATGTGGCCGGCCTTCACCGCGGCGATCGGCCGGCCTGAGCTCGCGCAGGACCCGCGTTTTGCGAGCGAAGAGGCGCGCTGGGAGAACCGCGTCGTGCTCAACGCGATCATCGAGGAATGGACCCGCGCCCGCAGCAAGCACGAGGTCATGCGCATCCTTGGGGCCGCCGGCGTGCCGTGCGGCGCCTGTCAGGACACCGGCGAGGTCTTGGCCGATCCGCATCTGAAGGCGCGCGAGATGATTGTCGATGTCGACTATCCGACGCGCGGCACCTATCAGACGGTCGGCTGCCCGGTGAAGCTGTCGGATTCACCGGTCCAGGTGAGTCGCCCGCCGCTGCTCGGCGAGCATACCGAGCCGCTGCTCAGTGAGCTGTGCGGTGTC
>DATEQL010000457.1:0-3127 GCA_035272665.1 Allostellaceae bacterium | reverse complement strand
GTGGGCCCGCTGGCGCGCGCCTGGACGCGGATGGCCACGGGCGACCTCGCCGGCGCCGATGCCGCGCTGCGCCAGCTCGACAAATTCAACGGCTTCGCCCCGCTCGAATATTACCAGCTCGGTCTTCTCTACGACTTTGCCGGACAACCCGATACGGCGGAAGAGAACTTCAAGAAGACCCTTGAGGCGACGGGCCAGCTCAACTGGCGGCTGACCGATGCGATGGCCAATTTCTACGAGCGCCACGGCCGCGCCGATGAAGCCGACGCGCTCTACCAGCGTTTTATCAAGGACAACGCGGGGAGCGAGCTGGCGGAATCGGTGCTGGCCGGCAAGCCGGCCGAGCCGTCGGCACCGCTGATCAATTCCGCCGAAGACGGCCTCGCCGAGGCGCTTTTCGATCTGGCGAGCGTCGTCAACCAGCCCGAGACCATCGACTTGGCACTGCTCTACGCCCGCTGTGCCCTCCAGCTGCGCCCGCATCTGGCGCTCGCTCAATTGCTGCTCTCGGACGTGCTTAGCGCCCAGAACAAACCGGAGGAGGCGCTCGCCATCCTCGCCGAGATCCCGTCGAGCTCGCCCTATTCGTGGTCGGCGCGCTTGCGCTCCGCTGCCGATCAGGAGATGCTCGATCATACCCCGGAGGCGATTGCCCAGCTTAAGGAAATGTCGGCGGAGGCGCCGAAGCGGGCCGGCGCCGATATGCAGCTCGGCGATCTCCTGCGCGGCAAGAAGCGCTTTGAGGAAGCAGTCGAAGCTTATGACGAGGCAATTCGGCGCCTCCGGGCGGCGGGCATACCAGAGCGCTGGTCGCTGTTCTACAGCCGGGGAATCGCGCTCGAGCGCTCGGGCCAATGGAAGCCGTCCGAGGTCGATCTGCTGCATGCGCTCGAGCTCAAGCCCGACCAGCCGCTGGTTCTAAACTATCTCGGCTATTCCTGGATCGACCGCGGCGAGAATCTGGAGCGTGGCCTCAAGATGATCGAAAAAGCGGTCGAGCTGCGCCCTGAGGACGGCTACATCGTCGACAGTCTGGGCTGGGCGCATTATCGGCTCGGCGACTACTCGAGCGCGGTTCAGTATCTCGAGAAAGCGATCGAGCTGGTGCCCGAGGACCCGACGATCAACGACCATCTCGGCGACGCTTATTGGCAAAGCGGGCGTCCGAGCGAGGCGCGCTTTCAATGGCGGCGCGCCTTGCAGTTCGGACCGGAGGCGGATGAGATCAAGCCGATCGAGGCGAAACTCGACCAGGGCCTCGTAACCCCCGCCCGAGCCGGCGGCGGCTGAGCTCGCAATGGTGGTTACGGCCTTTGCCGCGGCAAAGGTCAACCTCTACCTGCACGTGACTGGACGGCGGCCGGACGGCTATCACCTGCTCGACAGCCTGATCGCCTTCGCCGATATCGGCGACCGTGTTACCGCCGAGCCCGCCGCGATGTTGTCGCTCACGGTCGGCGGGCCAGAGGCCGCGAGCCTCGCCGGCATCAGCGAGGACAATCTGGTGCTGCGCGCCGCCCGTCTGCTCGTCGACCGCACCGGGACGGACCGCGGCGGCGCGCTCTTTCTGGAGAAGAACCTGCCGGTCGCTGCCGGCATCGGCGGCGGGTCGAGCGACGCCGCGGCGGCACTGCGGGCGCTCATCGCGCTGTGGCACCTGTCGATCGGCGAGGGGGCGCTCCGCGACCTCGGCGCGAGGCTTGGTGCGGACCTTCCCGCCTGCCTGTACGGTCGCGCCGTCTGGGTCGGCGGCATCGGCGAGCATGTCGAGCCGGCCCCGGACCTGCCGGAAGCTGGAATATTGCTGGCCAACCCTCGCCGAAAGCTGGCGACCGCCGCGGTATTTGCCACCCGATCCGGCCCATTCGGTCAGGCCGGCCGCTTCGCGCCAATGCCGGAGGATGCGGTCGGGTTGGCCCGGGCGCTAGGGTCGCGCCGCAACGACCTGACTGACGCCGCGATCGGTCTTGTTCCTGAGATCGGTGCGGTGCTCGTCAGGCTCGCGCGGCTCCCCGGTGCCTTAGTCGCGCGGATGAGTGGCAGCGGTGCCACGTGCTTTGCCCTGTTCGGCGATCGTGGTGCGGCCGAAGAGGCGCGCGTGGCGCTCGCGGCGGCCGAGCCGCAATGGTGGTGCGCCGCCGGCGATCTGGTTAGAGGAGAGGTTGTCGCCGGACAGGCCCCTCGAATTCCCGGCTAAAGCCGGAATTTCCCGCGAAAAACGCGTGAGGGCGCAAAAATCGCTCGGCCTTGCTGCAAATAATCTCGCTGAATCAATTGCTTATAATACGAGCAACCGCGCATGGCCGGCGCCCGAAACCGCGAATTTCCTACCGCCAAAATCCGGGAAAATCGCCCGTAACCGGGAAATAACCGGGAAATGGCAGCCGACGGCCATCTCGCGGCTTCGGCTCTTTCCGGTCCCGACGCGTTGCGGCCCGAGGCTTGCGCGCCCCGGCCCCCTTGACCCGAACCGACGGTATCCGAGGGTCCCATCCTCGCCATAGGCGTCGATCTTGACACAAATATGGCGAGGGCCCGGCGCCTGTCTTGTTGCCGGGACGGGGACCTTGCGGTTAACCTGCTGCGGCGCTTGGGGCGTAGCCAAGTGGTAAGGCAGCGGATTTTGATTCCGCGATACGGAGGTTCGAATCCTCCCGCCCCAGCCAAATACCTCTTGATCTGGCATGGGACCACCGGTGACCTTCGAGTTCAGCCGGTATCCGCGAGAAACACTTCGCTTCGGAAGTCCAGAAGGGACGAATCATCGAGCTTCTTGGTTAACTGAGGACGTCGAGAGATGGAATTGTGCCGCGGCCCCCCCCTCCATCCAGGCTATGTCCAGCCAGTTGACAAGATCAGCGACAATGGCGGGGCGAGGCTCGTAAGAGAACAGCTGCTCCCCCCTGGCCCGATAGGCAGAGGCCTGCGCGCTCGGCGCTGTATCATCGGGGAGCACGATCACGAGATCGCCCGGGGCGGGTCCACTGGCCGCGTGACACCTGATACTTCTATATCCGACACAGGGACCATCCTCGGCAATCGCTCGGCCGGACAAAACAACGTCGTTCGGTCCGGCACCTTTGCCTTCGACGCCTTCTACGGGAATACCGTGATAGCTTAGGAAATA
>DATEQL010000456.1:0-12329 GCA_035272665.1 Allostellaceae bacterium | reverse complement strand
GCCTGGTAGGCTCCGAGCGCGCCACCGCCCGATAGTACCAATGCAATCCGTTCAAAACGGGCCAGGCTCTTATCCGGGCGCCCTCGCGTCAAACCTAACTCCTACCACCCGCCGCCTAACGGACCGATGACCGGAGGCCGGTTCTAGACAGCCGAGACCAGCTCCCCAGCCACCCGTAGGCCCCAGCGCGCTGATCATCGGCGATTTCTGCGGCGATGCCGGGGCCCATCGCGATCTCCTCCATCTCGGGTATTCGCCATCATAGGAAGTCTCGCCCGCGCGTCCAGTGCCGAAGCACTCTAACGAGCAGCCCTTTGCTCGGAACGCACCGCCGGGAGCGAACGGAGATAGACGGCGATCGCCCGTCGGTCGGCATCCACGAGCCGGGTGGTATTTTTCACGATCTCGGCCATGGCGCCGCCGACGAAATCGAAATCGGGTGTTTGCCCATCCTTCAGCAGGTTCATGATATCGTCCTCACTCCACTTCCCGATCCCGGTTTCCGAATCCGGGGTGATGTTTGGGAACGCCTTGCCACCGGGACCGGCAGGGCTGCCGGCAAGCTGACGTTTGAGCTCGAGGGCACCAAGCCAGTGGCGCGGCGTGTGACAGTCGCCGCAACGGCCGACTGTATTGACCAAGTAGGCTCCACGGTTCCAGGCCGGGTCCTTTATCGGGTCGGGTTGCCATGGCCCGGGGAAGCATTCGGCAACAATGGTTATCGCAGCCCTGGTCCAGACCGTCGAAAAGATACTCGGCGCGGCGGCGATGTTGATCCGGAATACGGCTGGAAGGCCATCGAGAAAGGCTTTTAGATCGACTAGGTCGGTATCCGTCAGACCATTGTAGAACGGGAATGGAAAGGCCGGCAGATAGTGCGAGCTATCGGGTGCACTGCCCCAGCGCATCGCTCGTTCTAAGTCGGCCAGTCGCCAGCGGCCGATGCCGGTTGCTCGGTCGGGTGTGATGTTGGGTGTGAAAATGGTTCCGAAGGGGGTCTCAAGCGCGCGACCGCCCGCATAAGGACGGCCGCCGTTCTTGATGTCGGTGTGACACTGATCGCAGCCCGCGGCGGCGGCGAGATAAGCGCCGCGGGTCACCGAACCCGGATCGGCCGCGGCGCGGGCCGATAATCCGCAGAGCGTCAGGAGTATGGCGGCGATCGAAGCCGTCAGTTTTTGAGCGTCTCGCGGAACGTTTCGTGGCAAGCGCCGCAGCCGTTTTTCCCGAGGTCGCTGAAAGCCACGCTGACCTTCTCCTTATCGCCGCTCTTCACGGCCACGAGGAGCGCGTCGGCCTTGCTGGCGGCATTCTTCTGAGCATCGAGAAACTTGTTCCAATCGCTCCAAATAGCAGGCTTGGTTCCATATTTTCCGTCCGAGCTGGTCGCCGCCGATCCCGGTGGAAACACTTCAGAAATCTTTTTTGTCGACTGGGTCAGATTAGCGGCGCTCGTCTCGGCCTGTGCCATGTCGGCCTTGCCCTCGGTATAGGCCTTGATGCTGCCGAGATCCTTTGCTTGCCCCTTCATCAAGGTCTCACGGTTCTTGAGGACCGCCTCCTTGTCCTGGGCGAGCGCGACCCCGCCTAAGCCCGCCAAGATCAAAGCCAGCGCCACAGCAAGCACCGAGTGTTTTGTCGACAATTTCATTCGGCCTCCCCCTTGATACCAAAATTGCTGATGCCGTTACGGTTGGCGCAGAATAACCTCCGCCCGCAGCGAAGCAACCACCGTAAGACCCCCTCACCATTACGTGATCGGGATTTCGATATGGGTCTTAAACCCGGGACGCTCGCGCATGCGCTCATACCAGGCTTTGAGGTTTCTCATCGGCGGCCGCTCGATCGGGAACGCGTGCCAGCGGTAGACCATGGTTCCCATCGCGATCTCGGCAAGAGTCAGCTCGGATCCCGCTAGATAGGGGCGGTCTTCGAGCTCGTCCTCGATAATCGTCCACGCGGCCAGCGCCTGCAGCCGCGCCGCCTCGATCGCCGCTTGATCGCGCTGTTCGGGTCTCGCCCGGATCAGCATGCCGAGCAAGGCTGCCATCGGCGGCCCGGAAGTGGCGAGCTGCCAGTCCATCCAACGCTCGACATTCGCGCGGGCGGCGGGCGCGCTGGGGTACAACCGCTCACCATGGCGCGTTGTGGCGAGGTAGCGGCAGATCGTATTCGATTCCCACAGAATCAGACCGTCATCCTTGATCGTCGGCACCCGACCGTTCGGGTTCATCGCGAGATATTCGGAATCGCGATTGCCGCCAAACGGCCCACCTAGATCGACACGCTCGTACTCGATGCCGAGCTCAGCGCAGCACCACAGCACCTTCTGCACGTTGGATGAGGTCGTCCGTCCCCAAATCTTCAGCATCGCGGCTCCTAGGTCAGACTTGCGCGTATGGAGCCTCAGTTTCATGTCCAACGCAACACCGGCCTGGGCTTAATTCGTGTTATAGTCGCGGCGGGACTGCGCCATCGGCGTCCCGATCGCAGCGAGGAGGTGTGGGGTGAATCGGCTCGGGTTCCTGTTGCCTGCCGTGTTGCTGCTCTTCACCGGGACGGCCGAGGCGAGCTCACAGGGTCAGGCGGTGCTCAGCTCCTGGAAGACGGCAGATAGATGCGCCAAACAGGCGCAGGCGGCCTATCCCGACTATAGCGCGGAGGCGATTACGAAACGGGATGCCAAGCTGAAGGAATGCTTGAATGCCAACAACCTCGCCCCGCGCCAGCCACTTTCGCAACGACCTCCTCCGTAGACCGGCAGTGTAGGGTACCGCCTCAACCCAGGTGACCATCGGCCCAGCCTTCCGCCATCGCCGGCAGGACCAGTCCGCGGCGCCGGGTTCGTGTGGCCGGTTCGGATCGAACACGGTCGAGGAAAGCGAGTTGGGCATCGAGGCCGATATCGAGGCTGGAGGTGATTTCGAGCCCGGGATCCTCGAAAACGTGCGTGCGACGTCGACGGCGCCACGCCATGACGGTCTCGTCGCGCATCCGCAGTAGCGCCGCGATCTGAGGACGGAAGAGGCGAAGCATTGCGACGACCCAGCGATTGAGCGTCTCCGACGGATCGACCTCGGTAATTGCGAAGCGGTCGAGCATGCGGATCACGTCATCGGCGCGATACCAGGTTTCTCCGGTAACCCAGCGATTGGTCGTGAACATCCGGATCGGCTCGCCCCGGGCGTCGACTGCGATCGCGACGAGATGGCTCACCTCCTCCCTGGTGCCGCGCTTGATCGGGGGGGCTTGGGGCGGCAGCGCCGGGACGTCGGCGATGGCGATTTCGGGAAGGAGGAGCGGCGCTATGCCGACCGGCATGCCTTCGGCCCGCAGAAACGTGTGGAAATGACCATGCTCCCGCAAAGGCCGTCCACTCACCTGATGCGTGTGATAAAAATATTGAGCGTGGCTTTTCGCGTCGTACGCCTCGCCGTCGGGATAATGCCGCCATTCAGAGATGGCCGGGTTACCTGCCAAGACCTCACTGACGATGTTGCGGTTCCGCGCGGCGAGCTCGCGCCGGCAGTCGTCGACAACCCCCGCCGCTGAGGTCATCCGCTCGATTTCGGCCCAATTCACACGCAGGCTTTCTCGACCGTTCCCGTGCGCCAAGCGACGCCTCCCTGCGAACGAAAGGTGTCCAGAATAGCTAACGTCGCTTCGCCATCAAAGCGGGATTGTGGGCGGTCCAGACGACGATGTCCTCCATCACGGCTCCCAACGACTCGTCGAACGCGACTACGATCTGCGGAATTTCGTTTGCCGGTGCCGGCTCCTGCCGTTCGAACGAAGCCTGTGCGACGATCTCCCGGCCGGCTGGATCGACCAGCCTGACGTTGATCGCTACCCAGATGGTCGGCGGCCCATTAGGCGAATCGTATAGCGCCTCGAAGTGCCGGATCTCGGTCCCGAGGATGAAATCCGCGTGCAGCCCGACAGACTCGCGGTCGATCGCGGTGATCGCCTTGCTGTTCTCGAACGATTCGAGCAGCGCGGTTTGCACCAGCAGCGGGACGCGGTCGGTCCACTCCGAATCGGCGAAATAGTCGATCGAAACGGCAGACCGGCTCAACGCGATCCGTGCGGTGTCGAGACCCGCCGGCGCGATCGGCACGTCGATGAGGAGCTGCACCGGCGGATGCGGCAAACTCGGCGGGAAGTTGCGCTGGGGAGCAACCCGATAAAGGTGCGGCGCCGGGCTGACACCTACCAGGCTGGCACAGCTCGCCAGCGCGAGCGCCATGGCGCTCGGAACCCACCGGCGCGAAACGCGCGCCGCCGGCGCGGTCATTGCGGCCGATACCCCTCGCGCCGCTCGCCGAACAGCAACCGCGCGGGATCCCGCTCGATCTCGGAGGCGAAGCGCGATACGCCCGCTACGAACCGTTGAAGATCGCTGACCAGATCACCGACCTGGGTCAAGGTTTCCTGGGTGAAATTTCGGATGCCCGGCCGGTTTTCCTGGATCATCTGCTGAAGCTGTCGGCCGGTGTCGTTGAGGTTCTTCGCCAGTCGGTCGGCATCGTTGAGCGTTTGAGATAGCTGGTCTTTCAGCCCGCCTTTGTCGGTGTAGCTCTGATCTATATTTCCGAAAAGCGATTTTAGCTCGACGACAGCCTTGTTCGCGTTGTCGACAACCTCGCTCACTTGCTTGCTGGGCTCGACGAGGGATCCCGTTATTGTGCGAATATTCTGTAGAGTGTCAGAAACCGCTTGACGGTTTTGCTCGTCGAGCAAAGCGTTCAGGCTGTGGGTCGCCGCCTTGAGGTCTGCCAGCAATTCCGGAAGGCTGGCCTTTACTTCTTCCAGCTCGGATCGCCCGGCCTTGATGACCGGGTATTTATGCCCAGTCTCCGGCTCAAGATCACTCGCCACCCGCGTCCCGCCGCGGATCTGGATCGTGGCGATGCCGTTCAGGATGTTAGCGTCGAGGAGCGCACGCGCGTCGGACTTGATGTCGACGATGCTGGTATCAATCTCGACCGTGACCTGAATCTGTTCGAGATTATTGGGATCGACTCGGATGTCGATGACCCGGCCAACCGGGATGCCATTGTATTGCACCTGCGAACCCTTGTTGAGCCCTGCCACCGACCCACTAAAGAAAATGTAGTAACGCTTGGCTTGCTGGCCAAACTCGACACGTCCGAGCCACAGGATCGCAACGAAAGCGAGAAAGATGACCGCCAGGACAAAGGTGCCGACCGCCACATAATGAGCGCGTGTCTCCATCTATTCTCTCTCGGTGCAGGATAACTCAAATAGGGGCGGCAACTCGCGTTTCGTCTTTCGCCACATGTCCGGTTTCCGAAAGCAGTGCTGCTCGCCCGCGCGGACCGTGGAAGTAGGAGTGGATCCAGGGATGTTCGTCTTGCAGCATCTCCTCCAAGGTGCCAACGCGAATCTTCCGGTCGACCAAGACAGCTACGCGATCGCAGATCGCAAACAACGTGTCGAGATCATGGGTCACCATAAATACCGTAAGCCCCAGGCTGCCCCGTAGATCCTTAATCAAAATGTCGAATTCGGAGGCTGCTATCGGATCGAGCCCGGCGGTCGGCTCGTCGAGAAAGACGATTTCCGGATCGAGCGCGAGGGCACGCGCAAGGCCGGAGCGCTTGCGCATTCCTCCCGACAGCTGGGAGGGGTACTTCTCTCCCGTCCCCTCAGGAAGCCCGACGATGCCGACCTTAAACGCTGCGATCTCATCCATCAGCCGCAACGGCATTTCGTAATATTCCTTCAGCGGGACCTCTATATTCTCCGCGACCGTGAGCGAACTGAACAGGGCACCGTCTTGAAATAACACCCCCCAACGCTTTTCGATCTCGCGATGATCAGTATCACTCATCGTCATAATATTGTTCCCGAAGACCTCTACACTCCCTGCGACGGGTCGGTTAAGTCCGATAATCGTCCGTAGCAGGACCGATTTCCCAGACCCGGACGCGCCGACGACGCCGAGAACTTCACCGTGGAACACATCCAGGTCGAGACCGTCGTGGACGGTCTCGGTCCCAAACCGGTTGACCAAGCCGCGCACGCGGATGATCGGTTCGTCTGGGTGATCGGGCATGCTCATATCTGCAACGACGAAAAGAAGATCGAGAACCCTGCGTCTGTCACGATCACGAGAAAGATCGCCTCAACCACCGATAGCGTGGTAAGGCGGCCGACGCTTTCGGCGCTGCCCCCCACCTGAAAGCCTTCGTAGCAGCCGATCAGGGCGATGATGACGGCAAAGAACGGCGACTTGATCAGACCGATCCAGAAGGACCACGGGGCGATCGTGGACAAATGGGTCAAGAACTCCGGAATACCGATGCCGAGCACGCCCCACGCCATCAGGCCACCGCCAAAAACCCCCATGAAATTGGCGCATAGGGTCAGCATCGGCAAGGTCAGCACCAGACCGAAAAGACGTGGAAGTACCAGAACCTCGACCGGGTCGAGGCCGATGGTACGCATCGCGTCGATCTCCTCGTTGACCCGCATCGTCCCAATCTGGGCGGTAAAGGCGCTGCCGGACCGGCCGGCGAGGATGATCGCAGTCAGCAGCACCCCCAACTCGCGCAGGATGCTGGCTCCGGTCAATTGAACCGTGTAGCTTTCGAGTCCGTAGAAGCGCAAATAATCGGCGCCCTGATAGGCGATGACGACCCCGATCAGGAAGGTGAGCAGACCGACAATGGGTAGCGCATTGACCCCGGTCTGCTCCATTTGAGCGACGATCGCCGTCACACTCAACCGGCGAGGATGTCGCACCAGCCGGAGTGCCGTAGCGCAGACGAGGCCGAAGAAGCCCAGGATGCTGTACGCCCGGGCGACCAGCCCCAGCGAGATTTCCCCGATGTGTGCGATGAAACCTGCGATCGTATGAGTGGCTGGTCGCGGATGCCGCGCCGGGGCGACGAATCCGGCTGTACGCACCTGATCGATCAGCGGCTCGAAGTTCGGCCGTAAATTCCGCATCTCGACAGCGTTGCCGCGAGCTGTCAGATCGTGTTCGGTTCGCAGCAGGAGCCAGGCGCCGGTGGTATCGAGCCGTTCGATCCGTTCCAGATCGAGCGTCACTCGCTGGCCCTGCGGCACCGCGAGCGCTCGCAGCCTTCGATCGAGGTCGGCGGCAGTCTCCACTAGCCATTCTCCGGCTGCCGCCAGGATAAGCGACCCGGACTCTTCCGATTCGACGAGGGTTGCGGTGACGGACGCCATGCGATCCAAGACCTATTCGCTATCCGCCGGGCGGGCCTTCCCACCTGAGCGAAAAGCGGCTATGTCGCAACGAGGACAAATTCAATCGCCGAGGATCGACCTCGAGGAAGAGCGGCCATGGACCTCAAGCAGCACATCCGCTCGGTATCCGATTTCCCTAAACCCGGTATTCTGTTCTACGACATTTCCACACTGCTCGCCCACCCGCACGCTTGGCGCGCCACAGTCGAGCGCCTTGCTGGAGCGTTGCAACCACGCCAACCCGATCTTCTGGTTGGCATCGAATCCCGCGGATTTCTTGTTGTCGCCCCGCTCGCCTATCAGCTCGGCCGGGGCTTTGCAATGGTCCGCAAGAAGGGGAAATTGCCCGGCAGGACGGTGCAATTTACCTATGATCTCGAGTACGGGACGGACACGATCGAGATCCAGGAGGATGCGATCACCCCCGGTCAGCGGGTGATCGTGCTCGACGATCTGGTGGCGACCGGGGGGACAATGAAGGCCGCCATCAACCTGGTCCGCCAACGCGGCGGCGAGGTGGTCGCCGCCGGCTGTATCATCGAGCTAAGCTTCTTGCGCGGCCGGGACCGAATCGACGTCCCATTCACCTCAATGGTCGCCTACGACTCCTAATCGTAGCCGATCGCAGGTTCCGGTCCGAGGCTGCGGCCGATCACCGCATAGAGTGGGTCTCCGCCGCCCGGTGGGGTCCGATCCAGGCAACGGATGTCGGTCCAGCTGCTGGCTTCGGCGAAATAATGAGCGATCAGGCAAAGATGCCCGGCATCATCGAGAAGATGCCAGCAAGCGATGGCGCGCGTCGGCACGCAGCAGTTCGAGAAGGTCACGACGAGCGGCGCCCCCGGCTTTAGTACCCGCCCGACCTCCCGGATAACCTCGCATGGCCTCGTCAAGTGTTGGATCGATACGCAGATCGCCGCTCCATCGAACTCCCCGGTGGCGAACGGAAGGTGCGGGTTGCGGTTCAAATCCTGCACACGCCACTCGTCGAGAAACGGATTTTCCGCCAGTTCGCACGCGTTGATGCCGACCCCGACCACTCGCCCATAGGGGATTTCGGGCGGGAGATGGCTCACCCACCCCGACATCAAATCGAGGATGGCGCCGCCAGCCGGTAAGATCTCGCGATAGAGGTTCGTCACCGCGGCGATGGCGGCATCGTCAATGTGCCGGGCGAGTGTCGCCTCGGTGCGGGCCGATATGTCGAACCACTGATCATCACGCAAAGGCGCAGCCATCGGAAGGAGCGGCATTTCCTCCTCTCGAGCTATTCGTGTTTGAGATAGGGACTGCCTGCCCGGCGGTCCATAGCCGCCACCTTGGCTTTTCGCGGGTCGGTCGGTTTTTGCCGGTCCCTCGGCTAGAGACTTCCCCGCATCGTTCAGTCCGCAAGGGCCCGCTCGGGTGCAGTCAGCGGAAAATCGAGATCATGGGCGACGGCCGGATGCGTCACCTGACCGCGGCAAATATTGAGCCCGTCCCTGAGATGCGGGTCTTGCGACAGAGCCCGCTGCCAACCAGCATCGGCGATCGCCAGCACAAACGGCAGGGTTGCGTTGTTGAGGGCGACCGTCGAGGTGCGGGCGACCGCTCCCGGCATGTTGGTCACACAGTAGTGGACGACCCCGTCCACGACATAGGTCGGGGCCGCATGGGTCGTGGGTCGGCTGGTCTCGCAGCAGCCGCCCTGATCGATCGAAATATCGACGATCACCGCACCCGGCTTCATCGCTCGAACGAGCTCGCGGCTGACGAGCTTTGGTGCCGTGGCACCCGGGATCAGCACGGCGCCGATCAAAAGATCGGCGGCGGCGACTTCGCGCTCGATATTCTCCATCGTCGAGAACAACGTGTGGAGCTGTGCTCCGAATTGTAGGTCGAGCTCGTAAAGTCGCGGCAGCGATTTGTCGATGACGGTGACGTAAGCCTCCATCCCCATTGCCATGCGCGCCGCGTTGGTGCCAGCGACGCCACCGCCGAGAATGACGACCTTGGCCGCCGGAACACCCGGAACACCGCCAAGCAGTACGCCGATGCCGCCTTGCTCCTTTTCAAGGCAATGGGCACCGACCTGCACCGCCATCCGCCCAGCGACCTCGCTCATCGGAGCGAGCAGCGGCAGGCCGCCGCGTCGGTCGGTGACAGTTTCGTAAGCGATTGCGACAGCGCCCGATCGGATTAGCCCTTGAGCCAGCTCTCTGTCCGCGGCGAGATGGAGATAAGTGAACAGAACCTGGTCCTTGCGCAGCAGCCCTACTTCCTCCGGCTGCGGCTCTTTCACCTTGACGATCAGCTCGGCGGTGGCAAACACCTCTGCGGCGCGTGCAAGGATGCCGGCGCCTGCCGCTTCGTAGTCCGCGTCATCAAACCCGATCTCGGCGCCGGCTCCCGCCTCGACGATGACCTGATGGCCGTGGTGCACGAGTTCGCGCACATTCCCGGGAATGAGGCCGACACGGTATTCATAGCTCTTGACCTCTTTTGGCACGCCGATCAGCATCGCAAGGCTCCGCTCACGCCGGCTGGCGGGACAACCGTTCTACCACCTCGTCGGCGAGCGGCAAGGACGCGGTCAGTCCCGGTGATTCGATCCCGTATAGGTTGACGAGTCTCAGCACGCCGTGGGCTTCGGGCCCCTGTACGACGAAATCGCCGGCGGGTTCTTCCGGTCCGCTGATCTTCGGCCGGATCCCGGCATAGCCTGGCTGCAACGCGCCGTCCCGCAATTCCGGCCAGTAGGACCGGATCGCGGCGTAGAACGCGTCGCCGCGCGCCGGATCGACCGTGTAATCAATCGTTGAAATCCACTCCACATCCGGGCCGAAGCGTGCCTGACCCGCCATGTCGAGGGTGACGTGGACACCGAGCCCGCCCGGCGGCGGAACAGGGTAGACGAGCCGCCTAAACGGCGCCCGGCCGGCGAGCGAAAAATAAACGCCCCGACAGAAATAGGCGGGCGGTATCGTCTCCTGCGGTACGCCCTCGATCGTGCGCGCGAGGGCGGGTGCATAAAGACCGGCCGCGTTGACGAGAAAGCGGCAGCGGATGGCGGCCGGCTCGTCGCCGCCTATGGCGAGATCGAAACCGTCGTTGCGCACGCGACCGGACAACACCGGGGTGCGCAACACGACCATCGCGCCGGCCGCTTCGGCCTCGCCCTGATAGGCGAGCATCAGCGCATGGCTGTCGATAATGCCGGTCGAGGGTGACAGCAAGGCGGCGACGCAGCGCAACGCCGGTTCAAGCCGCTGCGCCTGCGTCGCGGTCAGCCATTGCAAGTCTTCGACGCCGTTGGCGCGTGCGGCGACGGCGATTCGCTCGACGCCCGGCACCTCGCTCTCGTCAACGGCGACGATCAGTTTGCCGATTTGGCCGTGTGGGACCCCGTGCTCGCGGCAATAGGCGTAAAGACGCTCTCTCCCCGCGATACAGCAGCGTGCCTTCAGGCTGCCGGCCGGGTAATAAAGCCCGCCATGAATGACCTCGCTGTTGCGTGACGAGGTCTCGAACCCGATGGTGTTGGCGCGCTCCAGGACGAGTACGTCATACCCGGCTAGCGCGAGCGCCCGAGCTGCCGCAAGCCCGACTACCCCAGCGCCGACCACGACACACTCGACCTCGTCCACTTCGCTCCTCCTGCGTCGTGACCGATGACTAGTATCAAACGCCGGCGAGAGGCCGCCGGTTGCGGCCAGTCTACGTGCACACGTGCGAATCGTGTGTGAACGACTTCACGCTCGCGCTCGGAGTCTGCGACGGCAAATCGAACGTCGTGTTACTCGATAGCGCTGCCGCGGCGGCGGATCAGCGCCATCGAGAAATACGGGACTTCAGCCGGATCGACACGGGCAAGCGGAGCCACCCGCTGGTTCGGCAAGGTGGCGCGCTCGACATAGCGTGCACGGTCGAGCAGCCCGAGGCCGTCCACCACCCGGCGCACCTTCGGAAAATGGCGCCCGAGCTTGACGATCGCCGCCGCATCGGCTTGAGCCAAGCATCGTGCGATCTCGGACTCGTCAAGAGTCGCCGGGATCACCGCGAGGCTCTCGTCGTGCGCCACCAACGGGACCGCCGCGACGGCGGCGCAGGCGGTCACCGACGACACTCCCGGGACGATCTCGATCCGGCATTGGCCGGCAAGCCTGGTAAACAGATGGATGAAGCTGCCGTAAAGGAGCGGATCGCCCTGGCACAGGAGCGCCACATCATCACCGCGATCGAGCTCGGCGGCGAGTGCCGCGGCAGCGATGTCGTAAACGGTGCCGGGCAAAGGCCCGGGCCGCATGGGAATGCGGATCGCAATCTCGCGCTGGTGAGGTTCGAGCCAAGACGCAACGATCGCGCGGGCGAAGCTTTCGCCATGCTCCGGCGCGGGATAGGCGACGACCGGAACCGCGCGCAACAACCGCAACGCCTTCACGGTCAACAACTCCGGATCGCCCGGCCCAACGCCTAGCGCGTATAACCAGCCGCGGGTCGTCGGCATTTCAGCCCGGGTCCAAATCATAGAGGATCAGGACCACATTGCCGCCACCGGCCGAATAGTCGAGCCCGGTCAGCTGATCGACCGCTCGGACGTTCAACCTGGGCGTCGCCATGGATCTTTTGAACTCCGCGTCGGCGCGGTCGCTGACCAACGCCATGCCGGCGCCCGTAAGCTGTCCGTCTGCGGGTACGGCACGATGCCGAGCGCGAGCTGACCGGCGACAATGGTGGCGAGGAGTGCCGCATCGGTCTTGGCAAGATGGGTTTCGACCACGAGCGCGAGTGGGCTCGCCATCGGAACGCCGCCAACAAAGCCGGCGCGTCGCGATGACAGGAGAGTGGCGCCGAGCACCGAAGTGAACAGCACGGCTATGGTCGCCGCGAGCGCTGAAGGCAGGCGATAGGGCCAGATAGCCGTACTTCCACGCATGCAGAACAGTGCCACCGCGGCGGCCTGCAACCAATGGATTCCGATCGGCTTCTTGTTACGTGCCTCCTCCTGAAAGCGGATTCGAATAAAATCACCGGTCTCCAGCATCTGCCGCGTCGCCTGAGCGTAGCGAGCCTCGTCGTGGTCGACCGGCGAGATCGAGGCGAGCCCAGGG
>DATEQL010000455.1:0-7305 GCA_035272665.1 Allostellaceae bacterium | reverse complement strand
ATGACATCCTCGATCTGCACCCTGACGCGATCGGGCTCGGCGGCCGGCAGGTCGATCTTGTTCAACACCGGCACGATCTCGTGCCCGGCTTCGATCGCCTGATAGACATTGGCGAGGGTCTGCGCCTCGACCCCCTGGCTCGCATCGACGACGAGCAACGAGCCCTCGCAGGCGGCGAGCGAGCGGCTGACCTCATAGGCGAAGTCGACGTGACCGGGCGTGTCCATCAGATTGAGGACGTAGGTCTCGCCGTCCTCGGCCTGGTAGACGAGCCGAACGGTCTGCGCCTTGATCGTGATGCCCCGCTCGCGCTCGATCTCCATGCTGTCGAGCACCTGCTCGCGCATTTCGCGTGCCGCGAGCCCACCGCAGGCCTCGATCAGCCGGTCGGCCAGGGTCGACTTGCCATGGTCGATATGCGCGATGATCGCGAAGTTGCGGATGAGCCGGAGCGGGGTCATGGAGAGCTGCAAGATAGGGTTAGCCGCTCGCCAGATCAACGCAACGGCAAATTGCCTCCGTAAGAGGCCGATGACAAACCCGGCCGCGGAACTACTTGGGCGACACCACCATGGTCATTTGCCGGCCCTCCATCCGCGGCATCTGCTCGACCTTGGCGATCTCTTCGAGATCGTCTCTGACGCGCACCAGGACGTCCATCCCGAGTTCCTGATGCGCCAGCTCGCGCCCGCGAAACCGCATGGTCACCTTCACCTTGTCGCCTTCTTCGATGAATTTGACCATGCTGCGCATCTTTACATCGTAATCATGGTCATCGATGCTGGGGCGTAATTTAATTTCCTTAACTTCGATGATTTTCTGTTTTTTACGGGCTTCGTTCTTTTTCTTCTGCTCTTCGTATTTGTATTTACCGAAGTCGAGGATTTTGCAGACCGGCGGATCGGCGTTCGGCGCTATCTCAACGAGGTCGAGACCGGCATCGGAGGCCATCGAGATCGCTTCGTTACGCCCGACGATTCCCACCATATTGCCACGCTGGTCGACGAGGCGCACCCGCATGACGCCGATCTCGTCGTTGACACGGGGCCCCTCCCGGGTGGGGGTGAGGTTTAAGGGTGCTCTGGCTATGTACAATCTCCTCTTGTCAGTTGACAGATCCGTCGACCAGTCACGTCTGACGTCAAGACGACGGCGCTGCCGCTTCCTCCTTCAATCTAGCAACGGCTTCGCCGATCGCAAGAACTTCCTGTTGCTTTCCTCCGAGTCGCCGCAGCGCAACCGAACCGGTCGCCGCCTCGCGCCGTCCGACGACCAGCATGACGGGGACCTTCGCAAGGCTGTGCTCGCGGACCTTGTAAGTGATCTTTTCGTCGCCAGGATCGAACCCGACCCTGAGGCCCGCGGCAGCGCACGCCCCGACAACCTCGCCTGCATACTCGGCCGCCTCCGCGGTGATCGTAGCGACGACGATCTGGACAGGCGCGAGCCAGAGCGGGAAACGGCCGGCATAATGCTCGATCAAGATCGCGATGAACCGCTCCATCGAGCCGAGGATCGCGCGGTGCAACATGACCGGCGGGTGGCGCCCGCCATCCTCACCGACGTAAGTGGCTCCCAGCCGCCCCGGCATGTTGAAATCGAGCTGCAGCGTACCGCACTGCCATTGCCGGCCAAGCGCGTCGCGCAAGTGGAATTCGAGCTTCGGCCCGTAGAACGCGCCCTCGCCGGGGTTGTACGTGTAGGGCAGCCCCGCCAACTCGACCGCTGCCTTCAGATCGCGCTCGGCGCGGTCCCAGACCGCTTCGCTGCCGACGCGCTGCGGCGGCCGGTCGGCGAATTTGATCTCGACATCGTCGAAGCCGAAGTCGCGATACACCGACAGCAGTAACTGGCAGATCGCGATCGACTCGCTGGTGACCTGATCCTCGGTGCAGAAGATGTGCGCGTCGTCCTGAGTAAAGCCGCGCACCCGCATAATCCCGTGCAATGCCCCCGAGGGTTCGTTGCGGTGACAGCTGCCGAATTCCGCCAGACGCAGCGGCAATTCGCGATAGCTCCGTAACCGGTTGCCGAAGATCAAAACATGCCCTGGGCAGTTCATCGGCTTGACCGCAAGCACACGCTCGTCACGGGTTTCGGCAATGAACATATTCTCGCGGAAATTGTCCCAATGCCCAGTGGCTTCCCACAAGCTGCGGTCGAGCAGCAGCGGGGCCCTCACCTCCTGATAGCCGGCGACGTCGAGCCGCCTGCGTATGTAGTCCTCGATGATACGAAAGAGGGTCCATCCCTTTGGATGCCAGAAGACGCTGCCGACCGCCTCCTCGCCCATGTGGAAGAGGTCGAGCTCGCGGCCGAGGCGGCGATGGTCACGACGCTCGGCTTCTCCGAGCCGGAAGAGGTATTGGTCGAGCTCCTTTTGGCTCGCCCATGCGGTACCGTAAATCCGCTGCAGCTGGGCGTTCTTGGCATCGCCGCGCCAGTAGGCGCCGGCCACATTCGTCAGCTTGAAGGCTTGTCCGAGATAACCGGTCGACGGCAGATGCGGGCCGGCGCAGAGATCGACGAAGCTGCCCTGGCGGTAGAGTTTGATCTCCTCGCCCGCGGGGATTTCGCCGATGTACTCAGCCTTATATTTCTCGCCAATCTCGCGAAAAAAAGCGACCGCCGCATCGCGATCCCACACCTCGCGTGTGATTATTTCGTCGCGGCGCACGATCTCGCGCATCCGCATCTCGATCTTTTCGAGATCTTCGGGCGTGAACGGCTCGTTACGGGCAAAATCGTAATAAAAGCCGGTTTCCGTCGCTGGCCCGAAAGTGACCTGGGTGCCGGGATAGAGCTCCTTGACCGCTTCGGCCATGACATGGGCTGCGTCGTGGCGCAAGATCTCGAGCCCCTCGGGCATGTCGCGTGTGACGACTGCGACCACGGCGTCATGATCGATGACCGTGGCAAGATCGGCTCGCCGGCCATCGAGGCGGATCGCGATCGCCGCCTTGGCGAGGCTCGGCCCGATCGCAGCCGCAATTTCGCCGCCGGTAACCGGGCCGGCAAATTCAAGGCGCCTGCCGTCGGGCAGGGTCACCGCGAGCGGGTTCGGCGAGTGGGCCGGCCCCGGCGAAACCGGGTCGTGCGGGCTGTCGTCAAGTTGCTCGATCATCGTGCCGTGTGCTCCGTCGTTATCGGCCGTTCCGACGGGGCGAGCTGGTCGTGAAAAACCCCGTCCGTTGGCCGGCGGGGTCATTCGGGTTGAGTCTTTGCCGCTGAATCAGCGCGCACGACCTCCCGGCGCCCCGCCATTGCGGGTGCTGGTAGTCGTCGCGACGAGGATCCGGCCGTTTCCGCTCATCTGCCGAATATCGCGAGCCGCCCCCTCGGCGTCAAGCCGCCCGCTGCCGTCACGACCCCATGCCACGGCCGCAGCTGGCGCCTCCTGCCGCACCGCGATCGCCTCCGGAAAGAGCAGTTCCTCATAGACTTCGATCGTGCGGGCGCACATCGCCTCCCGGGTGAAGCGGCTGGCCACGTGCGCGATCGCGCGCCGGGCTAAGAGCGAGCGCCCGCTGGCCCCAAGCGATAGCGCCTCGCCGATCGCCTCGGCAAGGGCAGCCGGATCGCGCGGGGGGACGAGCCACCCGGTGACCCCGGGTTCGATCGTCTCGCGGGAGCCGCCGTGATCGGTAGCGACGACCGGTCGTCCCATCGCCAACGCCTCTATGATGGTCCGGCCAAAACCTTCGGGGTCGCTCGAAGCGGAGACGACGACATCGGCCAGCATGTACGCGGCGGGCATGTCTGGGCAGTCCCCGGCAATCCGAAAGAGCCCGGCGTGCCCGCTCCGCTCGATGGCCGCTTCGAGTTCGCGACGGAACCCGCGGCGCTGCTCCGAACCGACCAGGAGACAGCAGACATCGCGCCGCCCGAGCACAGCGATCGCAGCAATGAAATCGAGTCCGCCCTTCCAGCGTGTCAGCCGGGCCGGAAGCATCACAACCGGCACCCCGTCGGGTAACCGCCACCGGCGAGAGAGGTTGACGATCCGCTCCGCCCCCACTCGGCTCGGATCGAAGATGTCGAGGTCGACGCCGCGCGGTATCATGCGCAACCGCTCCGGCTCGATCCCATACACCTCCGCGGCGTGATCCGCGACAAATTGCGAGATTGCAATAACCCGCTCGCCGCGGGCCAACACTGAATTGTACCAGCGCTTAGGCGCGACCTTGGCATCATAGGCGTTGTGAAACGTCGTGACGAAGTGCCGCCCGGTGGCGCGTGCAGCTGACCAGGCACTCCAGGCCGGAGCACGGCTGCGGGCATGGACGATGTCGATTCCCAGACGGCGAATCAACCGTGCCAGCACCCTGACATTGCGGCGGATCCGCAGCGGGTTTTTCGAGGCGAGCGGCAAGGTCAGGTGGGTGGCACCCGATCGGATGATGTCACGTTCGAGGGGACCGCCGGCGGAAGCGACGTAGGAGGTCCATCCTGCAACGGCCAGCGCCGCCGCCAGATCAACGGTGCCGCGCTCGGCCCCGCCCGAGACGAGGCGCGGGACGATCTGCAATACGGCCGGGGGGCGTCCTTTTGGTGGAGCGGACACGGTGTTATCGTCGACGCCCATTCCGTTGCCGCAGAACCTCCAATGAGTTTGCCGAGCATATTACCACGTCACGATGGTGCAACAATCGCCTACCGGCGGCTCGCCGGCAGGTCCCCGGGCGTTGTATTCCTCAGCGGCTTCCGCTCCGACATGACTGGAACCAAGGCCTCGTTTCTCGAGGAATATTGCCGGCGCCGCGGGCTGGCCTATGTTCGCTTCGATTATTTCGGACACGGCATATCGAGCGGTGATCTCGCCCTGGGGACTATCGGCCGCTGGGTCGAGGATACGGTCGCCGTTCTCGATGCGCTGACCGAGGGTCAACAGATTCTCGTCGGCTCGAGCATGGGCGGGTGGATCATGCTGCTTGCCGCGCTCGCGCGAACCAAGCGGATCCACGCGCTCGTCGGCGTCGCCGCCGCACCCGACTTTACCGAGGATCTCCTCTGGTCGCGACTCGACGCAGCGCAGCGGAAAGAGTGTTGCGAAACCGGCACGATCACGCTGCCCTCGAAATACGATCTGCGAGGTTACACTTTTCCGCTCGGCCTGTTCGAAGACGGCCGGCGGCATCTCGTAATGCGCGCGGAGATCCCGCTCCTCTGCCCGGTGCGGCTTCTGCACAGCTTGCTCGACGACGCTGTCCCCTGGCAGACGAGCCTTCGTCTCGCCGAGCACCTTGCGAGCCGAGATGTCGTCGTTACTCTTGTCAAGGACGGCGACCATCGGCTGTCGAGCGAGGCCGATCTTGTCCGCCTCGCGGCCGCGCTCGACGAACTGGTCCGCCCCGACCAGCGGAGTGACTGAAGCTCAGCCGGATCGATTGAAAGCGGCGAGGAACCAGCCAAGAAAATTCTCCATGCCCGGGTGGGGTGGCGCCTGAGTCGGGAAGAGGCCGGGGACGTAGCCCTCGGCGAGGAATGGCGCGACGAGGTCGGGATCACGCGACAGGACGTGGATCGGCACGGTCCAGGGCGGCTGGGGTTGACCGCCGACGACGGCTGGAGGCTGGTGATCACCGAGCAGGATGACGAGCCCGTCGCCGGGCATATGCCCGGTCAGCCAGCCCCCGAGCACCGCCAACTCATAACGCAAGCTGCTCAGATAATCGGGCGCGAGACGACCCCAATCGAGTTGCCGATAGACCTCCTCCATTGCCGTCGCGGGCACGCTCGCGAAGGTGCCGGAATCGTCCCAATCGGCCAGGTAGGGCGGCACCGGGGCGAAAGGAATGTGGCTCGAAACCAGAACCAGTTGCGTGAACACCGGCGGAGCCGCGCCCAGCGCCGCGCGTATCGTCACAGCACGATTGAGGGTGAACTGATCCGGGACTTCGAACCAGCCGAAAGCCGGACCATGATAATCGAGTTCGCTGGCGAAGACTTCCCGGTCAAAACCCCAAGCCGAGGCTTTTTGGGAAGCCGATTTGATGCCGGGCGCGATGTCGAGGGTGCGCCACCCGGCATCCTTGAAGTAGGCCGGCAGGAGCTTGCGGCCTGAATCGAGCAGCAAATTGTGGAGAACCGGGTCGTCGAGGCGCACCCCGCTCGCCAGAGTCGCATGGGCGAGCCAGGAACCGCCGCCAAACGTCGGTGAAACCAGCCGGTTCGAGGCGATGGTGTAGCCGGCAGCATGCAGTGACCTCTCGAATTGGGTCAACGACTGGCCGAGCGTGGCGAGGAACTCCGGCGTATCGAAGACTATGGTGCCGTAAGATTCGAGATAGACGAGATAGACGTCGCGCTGTTTGAGCCCGGCAAGGTCGCTGCGCGGCGGCGCCGGGGCCGCCAGGGCCGCCGCATAAGGCCCGCCGCCTCCGGACGCGGCGAGCTGTCCTTGCGCGACCGCAACAGTCTGCCGGAAGAGGTCGAGCCCGAGACCGGTCGCGAGCGGCCGCTCCTCAGCCGGCATAAAAGCCGTCACGTTCACTGCCATGCCGATCAGAACCGCAAAGCCGAGTGCGATCCGCCGATCGGTCAAAACTGGGAGCACCTCGCGCCAAATTCGGTATATGCCGGCGGTGAGCAGGAAGATCGCACCAAAAAGAACGGCAGCGGCGCCCAACATCCGCCAGGTACCGGCCGCCTGGCCGGCAAGCCCAAAAAGCGAGGGAAGGTGCGGCAAGTCCCAATAGAGGTTGAGGTCTCGGCCGAGCAGGGTCGGGGTCGCGGCATCCACCAGATTGAGGACTGCCATCGCGCCGACGATGACCGCGAGGATGCGCGCCGCGAGACGGGAGTCGACGATTTGTGGGCGCGCCACGGCCGCGACTGCGACGAGAAAGAGCAGGAAGGCGAGCTCCTCCGAGGGGCGCCATTCGGCCGTCAGACCGTGCGTAACCGGATCGCGCGACGGCAAGAACAACAGGGCGAGCAGCAAAACCCCGAGTGCCGCCGTGGGCAAGCGATCCGTCGGTCGGCGAAATCGCGGAAGCTGCGGTCTGACTGGCGTCATCGCGGGGCTCGGGTTATGTCATCGCCCGGGACGAAAAAATGCATGGGTTGGAGCAGCATGTTACGTTTCGAGGGCACCGACACTTATGTGGTCACGCAGGATCTGCAGGTCGCGGTCAACGCCGCAATCGCGCTCGAGCGCCCGCTGCTCGTCAAGGGCGAGCCCGGAACCGGCAAGACGATCCTCGCCCATGAGGTCGCTCGCGGCATCGCCAGAGACCTGATCACCTGGCACATCAAATCGACGACGAAGGCCCAGCAGGGCCTCTACGAATACGATGCGGTGTC
>DATEQL010000454.1:0-2361 GCA_035272665.1 Allostellaceae bacterium | reverse complement strand
TCGGCAGAGTTTATGATCGCTCGATGGATCCTGCGGATGACTAGCGGGCCGTGCCGATATAAACCCGGAATGCCGCCCGGAACTTTTGGCCTGGCTGCACGAGGCGCAACCCGCGACTGCTCGTCAGCGCGCCGGCGGGGGCGGTCATCGGCTCGAGCGCGATGTAGTCCTGATCTTTTGGCGCGAAGACCTGGGCATAGCGGTAGCCCGCGAGCAGCTCCACAGAGACGCGGCGCCCGGCTCCCTTAACGGAGAACGAGATCCCCTCCTCTGGCAGGGCAAAACCGTCATCGAAGTCGCGTTCATCAAGGCAGGAGTCGAACCCGCCAAAAGGCTCCTCCTCACCTGTCGGGATCCCCTGCCGGTCAAGTACGAGCTTCCGCATTGGCGGCAACGTAAGCCGCCACTGGGCGCGTGGGAGTCCCGGCAGTCCCAGGTAAGGATGAAAGCCGAAGCTCACAGGCACCGGGCCGTCCATGCCGGCGTTCAGTGTCGTATCGAAGGTGAGGCCGTCAGGGCGCAGCGTCGCCGCGAGCTGCATTTGGTGGCGATACGGAAAGACCGCGAGAAGCTTGCCCTGCGTCCAGTCGAGCCGA
This sequence comes from Allostellaceae bacterium, assembly GCA_035272665.1. Classification (GTDB taxonomy): domain Bacteria; phylum Pseudomonadota; class Alphaproteobacteria; order ATCC43930; family CGMCC-115725; genus AP-15. The sequence continues at coordinate 1,765 of DATEQL010000454.1, read as the reverse complement.
GCCACCAGGCTATCTTGCCGGTTTTCGGTCACCTCCCAGGTAAGGTGGGACCACGGCACGCCATGGATCGGAAGCCCGTGCTCATCGAAGTGGAGGAGCGGCGACGACGGATCGAGCTCCACGTCGCGCCCCGCCACGCTATAGCGCGACCCCGCAAGACGGTTCGCCCATGGGTGGAGCAGCGGAATCCCCGCGGTGCTTCCCCTCGCGGCGCCGGCCTCGAGGTTCTCCACGCGCCGGAGGATCTCTGCACCCCGGTGGCGAAGCGAGGCACAAAGCATTCCGTGGCTGGGCAGAAAGAGAGCCTCGAGATCGCCCGCGACGAGGGTGCGAGCCGACGTGTCGTTTAGGATGCCTGGGGGTCGGGCGGCGGACATTCCCATCTCTCAGCAGGCCTGCTCAACACGACAATGTGTGGTCGATCATGGCTCTCACATATCCGGTCATCGCGCGCTACGTGCTGCTTCCAGGGACGCCACTTTGTCCAACCGGCGCAGATGTCGTTTGGCCTGACTGAACTCGGCGGCCAAGAAGGTCTGGACGAGGTCCCAAGCCACCGCCGGTCCCACTGTCCGGCCACCCATGCAGATGACGTTCATGTGATCGTCCTCGACCCCCTGCCGGGCCGAGAAATGATCATGGATCAGCGCGGCGCGAACGCCCGGGATCTTGTTGGCACAAACAGACGCCCCCACGCCGCTGCCGCAGATTGCCACGCCACGCTCGACCTGCCCCACCGCCACAGCCCGGCTGAGCGGGGTGACAAAGTCCGGATAGTCGTCGTCCGGGCTCAGGTTATTGGCGCCGAAATCGACAACCTCATGGCCAGCCGCACGGAGCTGGCCGACCAGTTCCTCCTTCAAGCCGAAACCGCCGTGATCAGTGGCGACGCCGATGCGCATGTCATCATTTCCTGTATAAATTTGCTTCCAGCTGTCCTGCCGCCGCGCTGTCGGCGATCACCAAGGCATTGTCCCGCCCGATCCGCCCGGCTGGGATCGACCGGTCGCCGTCGCCTAGGCGCGTGAGCATCCCAACCTTGTCGTTTCCTGTAACCAGCCAAAGAATGCGGCGGGAGCGATTGGTCGTCGGATAGGTCAATGTCATCCGCCGCCTCGCCTGATAGACCCCGGTCAGCGCAACGTTGGCGTCGGTGACGTCGAGCACCGGATCTCCAGGTACCAGGGAGGCCGTATGACCGTCCGGTCCAAGGCCCAGATGGACGAGATCAAATATCGGCGGCGAGCCGGCGATCCCTTGAAGCGTCTGGGCGTATCGCGACACTGCAGCTTCCAGGTCGATCCCTTCCACCGGCATCGCGTAGACCTGCTCGGCCCGCAGCGGAGCGTGCTCGAGCAGGCTCTCGCGCAGATGGGTGAGGTTTCGGTCCGGATGCCCAGCCGGCGCTACGCGCTCGTCCACCTGTGCTACATGTACGTCGTTCCAAGGGACATCTTCGCCGGCTAGGACACGCAGCATCAGCCAAGGGGTATGGCCGCCGCTCACGGCCAGGATGTAGCGGCCGCGCGCAGCGACGGCGGCCCGGGCCTGTGCAGCGATAATCGCAGCACCCTCTCGAGCGACGGCGTCGGCATCGGCGAGAACTTTGATTTCCATGGCAGCCTTAGCCTCCCACCGCCGGGCTACCAGCCGCGTCAGGAGAGTTCCCTCAGGTTACGGTAACGACGGATCAGCGCATTCGTCGAACTGTCGTGGCCAAGCTTAGGCTCCGCTTTGCCGTCGAGCTCGGGGATGATGCGCAGGG
>DATEQL010000453.1:0-2754 GCA_035272665.1 Allostellaceae bacterium | reverse complement strand
CTGGTGCCGCAAGGTCGGTGCGGAGGCGCGATGGACCCCCGGCTTTCCGCCGGGGTGACTAGATAATGAACGGCGGGAGAACTCCTTCAGGTGCTGATGCGCGGAGGTGACGATACCGCAGTGTGATCTGGCCGCACATTCGCGAATTTGCTCAACCTGGTATTAAGAAGTGGACGGCTCGGCGATCATCAAGGTATTCGAGGATCTCGCCGGCGTGAAAATCGGCAAAGAGAGGTGAGCTATGACGATATTTGTACTGATCCACGGAGCTTATCAGGGCGGTTGGATCTGGCAGCCGACGGCGGCCCGCCTTCGAGCGGCTGGGCATGTCGTCTACGCGCCGTCGCTCGACGGCTGCGCCGAGCGCCGCCACTCGCTGCGGCCGGGTATCACCACCGCGACGCACGCCGCCGAGATCGCCGAGCTGATGTTCTATGAAGACCTGCGTGACGTCGTGTTGGCAGGTACCAGCTCCGGCGGAATGGTGTTATGCCGGGCTGCGGAATTGGCGCGTGAGCGGATCGCCCGCCTGATCCTGATCGACGCGCTGGCGCTCCTCGACGGGGAACGGATCGCCGAGATCGTCAATCGAACCAGTCCGCGCGTCACGACCGCACTTGCGGTCGGACCGTCGCGCGAGGATGCCGAGAGCCGGATGTTCGCCGGCCTCAACCCAGGATTGCGCGCTTGGGCGCTCGCCCGCTATACGCCTCATCCCGTCGCCGCTATGGACGCGCCGGTGGAGCTGAAGAGCTTTTGGGGCCAGAGATGGCCCACGACGGTGATCCGCTGTCGGCGCGGCGCCAACCCGCCCGAGGCGCATCAGCGCCGCACCGCCGAAAAACTTGCCGGCGAATACCTCGAGCTCGACAGCGGCCACTACCCGATGCTGTCCGATCCGGACGCACTGGTCCCGGCGCTGATGAAAGGTTGACCTAGAGCCTCAGCCCATTCCCGATGCGGAGAGGGGCTCGATTTCGTAGCTGATGCGGACTTCGCCAAGCTGGCGAAACGGATACTTGTCCTTCCCGAGGTATTTCTTGGCCAGTGAATCGATATGCGCGTCCGCGCCCTCTTCGAGGGCACGCCGGACGCGACCGCGGATCTGGAGGTAGCGATAGGGCTCGTCGGGATCCATGATCGAGAGCGCAACCGGTGACCCGATTTTCAAGTTGCGCGCCTTGACCCGCCCCTTGGCTGTGTTCACGCGGATGACCCCGCCCGTGTAATCGAACCAGACCGGCGTTACCTGCGGCGATCCGTCCGGCATCAGCGTCGCCAGATTGGCGAATGCCTTCTTCTGCTGCAGAAGGTCGAGGTATTTGTCGGGAATCGCTGCCATTTTCGGGAGCTCCTTTGCCCGCTGAGCGCCGCGCAGCCGTGCCCGCCGGCGGTGTACCCGTTGCTAACGGCGAAGCCGCGGACGAGGTTCCCTCAACCGCGCGTCTTTACTTGGCCTTCGGCTGCCACAGCCCCAGTGCCGCGCCCGTCGGATCGATGATGATCGAGAACGAACCGTAGTCCGCGACCGCGGTGACATCGCGCATGACCGTGGCGCCGAGCGATTTCGCCTTGGCCGTCGCAGCTGCAACGTCATCGACAAGCGCATAGGCCAGCCAAGCCGAAGGTGCCCCGGCAACCGGGTGCTTCATCATGCCGCCGCCGGTGCCTTCGCCCACGCCGATCATCGTGTAACTCATGCCGCCGCCCATATCCATGTCTTGCAGCTGCCAGTCGAACAGCGACCGGTAAAAGGTCTTGGCCTTGTCGAGGTCGGTGGTGGCGAGTTCGACATGCACGAATGGATTTGCCATGACCGCTCTCCCGTCTTCGGCGTTAGTTCGGAAAGCCACTACGCTCCGGTTCTAGGACAGGTTCAAGAACGTATTATGACGACATAACACCGTCGCGCCGTGCCTTGTTACCGCACGCCGGCGGCGCGGTAGCTGTCGAAGGTCAGGCGAACCGCGTGTGCGCATTCGCTCGCCGGGATTGGCGGAGGATCGCCGCGACCGTGGGCCTCCAACGCCTCTCGGACCGCGCGCGGGTAGCCGATTTCCCAACCCTCGGGTTGCGGGATCGTCTCGTCACGGCCCGGTGCCAGGATCTGCAATCCCCCTGGTACCTGACGCAGCAGCAGCCGCTCTCCGGCCACCTTCTGCTCGCCGTCGGTCTGGTTCGCGGGCCAGGTCGGCATCGTGTAGCCGACCTCGTTGTGAAACAGGATGCCGTTCGGCGTACGCATCGTGGCGAGCGCGTAATCCTCGACTTCGGCGCCGTGCACCTGATAGCTGACGACGGCCGAGACAACCTCGGGCTCCTCGCCGGTGACGAACCGGGCGATGTCGAACCCGTGGCCGCCAAGATTCAGCAGCGCGCCGCCCCCTGCCCGCGACTTCTCGGCCATCCAAGGCGAGTCCCATTCGACGTAGCGCCGCATGGTCGGACGGATCCCGCGATAGACGATATGCGAGATCCGGCCGAACTCGCCGGCTGCGATCATGCGCTTAACGGTCACCGCCCAGAACGAGTACCGAACCATGAACGGGACACTGACCCACGCTCCCTTGTCGGCGGCGAGACGGGCGAGGTCCGCCACGGTGTCGGGATCGATGCCCCATGGCTTTTCCATGATGAAGGGGATGCCGGCATCGACCAGAAAACGAAAGGTCTCCGGCATGTCGCAATGCCGGCCGAGCGCGACAACAAATTCCGGCCGCGTCACCTCGATCATCCGACGATAGTCGGTAAACG
>DATEQL010000452.1:0-5352 GCA_035272665.1 Allostellaceae bacterium | reverse complement strand
AGATGGGTTACAGAGTAGCGGTGGTCGGCGCGACCGGCAATGTCGGACGCGAGATGCTGACCACGCTCGCCGAGCGCAATTTTCCCGCCGACGATGTCGTCGCATTGGCCTCGTCGCGCTCGATCGGCAGGGAGGTCTCCTTTGGCGAGGACGACGTCCTCAGGGTCCAGGCGCTCGACACTTACGATTTTCGTGGGATCGACATCGTCCTTTCTTCGCCGGGCGCCAAGGTTTCGGCGGTATTTGCGCCCCGCGCAACCAAGGCCGGTGCCGTGGTGATCGACAACACCTCCTGCTTCCGCATGGAGCCGGACGTGCCGCTGGTCGTGCCCGAGGTCAATCCGCAGGCGATTGCTCAGTGCACAAAGCGCGGCATCATCGCCAACCCCAACTGTTCGACGATCCAGATGGTGGTGGCTCTGAAGCCACTGCACGACTTGGCGCGGATCAAGCGGGTGGTCGTCGCGACCTATCAGTCGGTCTCCGGGGCGGGCCACGCCGCGATGGACGAGCTGTTCAACCAGACCCGTGCGATCTATGTGAACGATCCGATCAAACCCGAGCTTTTTACCAAGCAAATTGCCTTCAACGTGATCCCGCAGTGCGATGTCTTCATGGACGATGGCGCGACCAAGGAAGAGTGGAAGATGGCGGCCGAAACCCGCAAGATCCTCGACCCGGACATCGCCGTGACGGCGACCTGCGTGCGGGTTCCGGTCTTCATCGGGCATGGGGAGGCGATCAATGTCGAGTTCGAGCGGCCGCTCGGTGAGGACGGCGCGCGTGCCGCCCTGGCGCGCGCGCCAGGTGTCGTGGTCGTCGACCACCGCGCCGACGAAGGCTATGTGACTCCGAAGGAGGCGGCCGGCGAGGATGCGGTCTATGTCAGCCGTATCCGGCGCGATCCGACTGTCGCGCACGGGCTCAATCTGTGGGTGGTCGCCGACAATTTGCGCAAGGGTGCGGCACTCAACGCCGTCCAGATTGCCGAAATCCTGGTCCGCGATCACTTCGGCAACGAGCGCCTCGGTCGGCGGTCGAACGTCGAGCCTCTGCGCCGCACGACCCATTAGTGCGCTCCGCCGGGGATGACGGCTTCGTCGGAACCGGCTCGGTACGCGGCCCCGACGGCCGATCGCTTCCTCGGGCACAAGATCACCCCGCTCACCCGGCGCCGGCTCGACAGCTTTCGCCGCAACCGCCGCGGTTTCTGGTCGCTGTGGATCTTTCTCGCGGTCTTCCTCGTCACCTTGTTCGCCGAATTCATCGCCAACGACCGGCCGATCGTCGTCCGCTTCGAGGGTGCCTGGTATTTCCCGATCTTCAACGATTATCCCGAGACGACGTTCGGCGGCGAGTTTCCGACCGCGGCCGATTACCGCGATCCGGCGGTACAGAAGTTGATCGCGGCGGCCAAGGGCTGGATGGTCTGGCCGATGATCCCGTTCAGCTACAATACGATCAACTATGACCTGCCGAGCCCCGCACCCTCATCGCCGTCGAGCGTCAACTGGCTCGGCACCGACGATCAGGGGCGGGACGTTCTGGCGCGGCTGATTTACGGGTTTCGCATATCGGTGCTGTTTGGGCTCGTCCTGACCGGCCTCTCCTCGGTGATCGGGGTCGCGGCCGGCGCTGTCCAGGGTTATTTCGGCGGGCTGATCGATCTCGGCTTTCAGCGCTTTATCGAGATCTGGTCGGGACTGCCGGTGCTCTACCTGCTGATCATCATGGCAAGCTTTATCGAGCCCAACTTCTGGTTGCTGCTGGGCCTGATGCTGCTGTTCTCCTGGATGGGTCTGGTCGATGTCGTGCGCGCCGAGTTTCTGCGCGCGCGCAACTTCGATTATGTGCGCGCGGCGCGCGCACTCGGCGTTCCCGACCGCGTGATCATCCTTCGCCACGTCTTGCCGAACGCGACAGTGGCGACGATCACCTTTCTGCCGTTCATTCTGAACGGCTCGATCACCACCCTGACATCGCTCGATTTCCTCGGCTTCGGCTTGCCGCCCGGGTCACCGTCGCTCGGCGAGATCTTGGCGCAGGGCAAAGCCAACCTGCAGGCGCCGTGGCTCGGCCTGACCGCTTTCTTCGTGTTGGCTTCGATGCTGAGCCTGTTGATCTTTGTCGGCGAAGCGGTGCGCGACGCGTTCGACCCGCGCAAGGTGGTGCTGTGAACGAAGGTCCTACTACCGAGGCCCTCACCCGCCGCGCTACGCGCGGCACCCCTGGCGCATCGCAGATGCGCCAACCCTCGGGCGCGAGCAGAGCTCGCGCCATGCCGAGAGGGCGCAGTGCGGGAGAGGGGCTACAACCCGCTGATCTCAAAGCCCCTCTCCTGCACCGCGGGAGAGGGGGAACCCAGCCCGCTGGGCTGGGTGGGTGAGGGTCGCCGACGGAGTCGCTTGCTTGGCTGCCGCTCCCCTTCTCGAAATCCGCAACCTCAGCGTCACCTTCGCCGGCCGCGCCGGGGCGCCCCCGGTCGAGGCGGTCAAGAGCATCTCCCTTTCCCTCGACCGCGGCGAGACCCTGGCGCTCGTCGGCGAGAGCGGCTCGGGCAAGAGCGTCACCGCTCTGTCGATCCTCCAGCTGCTGCCTTATCCTGTTGCGGCTCACGGGGCAGGGAGCAGTATCCGTTTTGCCGGGGATGAGCTCGTCGGCGCTCCCCCCGAGCGGCTGCGCCGGGTGCGCGGCAACCGGATAGCGATGGTCTTTCAGGAGCCGATGACCTCGCTCAATCCGCTGCATACGCTCGAGCGGCAGATCGCCGAGACATTGCTGATCCACCAGCGCATGCGTACAGAAGCGGCGCGCGAGCGCACCCTCGAGCTTCTGCGGCTTGTCGGCCTGCCCGATGCCGAGAGCCGGCTCGGCGCCTATCCGCATCAGCTCTCCGGCGGCCAGCGCCAGCGGGTCATGATCGCGATGGCGATCGCCAACGAGCCCGACATCCTGATCGCCGACGAGCCGACGACGGCGCTCGACGTGACGATCCAGGCGCACATCCTGCAGCTTCTCAAGGATCTGCGTGACCGGTTCGGTATGGCGCTGTTCCTGATCACCCACGACCTGACGATCGTCCGCAAGGTGGCCGACCAGGTCGGCATCATGACCCAAGGCGAGATCGTCGAGGCTGGCCCGATCGCCGAGATCTTCGCCCGGCCGCGCCACCCCTACACCCGGCACCTGCTCGCCGCCGAGCCGAAGGGCCGCGCACCACCCGCCGACCCCGCCGCACCGCGGCTGATGGCGGCGGAGGACATCAAGGTGTGGTTTCCGATCCGCAGCGGCGTGCTGCGCCGGGTGAAGGGTCACGTCAAGGCGGTGGACGGCGTCTCGCTCGCGGTGCGCCAGGGCACCACCCTCGGCGTCGTCGGCGAAAGCGGGTCCGGCAAGACCACGCTCGGTCTGGCGCTGTTGCGCCTGACCGCGGCCGAGGGACACATCCGCTTTGCCGAGCATGACATCGCGGCCCTCGGCCAGCGCCAATTGCGCCCGTTGCGGCGCGAGATGCAGGTGGTCTTTCAGGACCCGTTCTCCAGCCTGTCGCCGCGGCTTTCGGTCGCCCAGATCGTCGAAGAGGGGTTGAAGGTGCATCGCCTGGCGGCGAGTGCGACCGAGCGCCGGCGGCTCATCGAGACCGCACTGGTGGAGGTTGGGCTCGACCCCGAGGCCGCCGAGCGCTACCCGCACGAATTCTCGGGCGGCCAGCGCCAGCGCATCGCGATCGCCCGCGCGCTGGTCCTGAAGCCGCGCTTTGTCGTGCTCGACGAGCCGACCTCGGCTTTGGACATGTCGGTGCAGGCGCAGATCGTCGAGCTGTTGCGGGAACTGCAGACCCGGCACGGCCTTGCCTATCTCTTCATCAGCCATGACCTGCGGGTGGTGCGCGCGCTGGCGCACGAGATCCTGGTCATGAAAGACGGCCGGATCGTCGAGGCCGGACCGACCGAGCGGGTGATGACCGCTCCCGAACATCCCTACACGTGCGCGTTGATGGCCGCCGCCTTCGACCTCGCCGCGGTACCCGCGTAATGTCTGGGGGCCATCGTGCCGCTTTTGGTATTGCTAGAATGTTCTAACTTTCCGACCGGAAATCAGTATCGATCTTTCGATGCTTACGATCCGTCCCGGGACCGATGGCCCTCGGCCGGGCTCGTCCCGGCCATTCACGACCTCGCCCTCGAAGGGCACCAGTCATGCCGATTTTAGTAGGGCCGAGGCTGCCTACTGAGTTCCGCTGCCGATCCGCTGCCGGCCCCGTTCCGGCACCCCAAAATGCACCCGATTTCCGCTGTTGGCCGGCTCCGCTAAATCGGCTCCAACGGATTGATTGCAAATAGATTCTTACCCCTGACCGGGAAATTTTTGGCGGCGAAAACGCAATTTTCCGCTGCCGACAGGGGAATTGCGACGGCTTCGTCATCGTCGGGGCCGGGCGGATAAAGCGAGCGGATCCCGCTGGGCCGGCCCCGGTGCTTCGCGGAGGCCGAGTTGCTGATGGCCGCGCAATGCTCATGCCTCCGCCGATCAGCGCGGCGTTCGACCTCGCCGCGACTTCCGCGTAAACTGTTGCCGACCAAGTAGCGGGAATCCATTGCAAGATGGAGCTCGGGGATCGAAGGTTTGCGCCTCGGTGGCATCCGGCGACGAGAGCTGGCGGCCGTGTGCCAGCTAGAGAGCGGAGCATCGGTGGTGACCATCGACGCTGATCACCCGTCGCTGGCTGCCCGCGTTTCCGGCTGGCTGAGCGGCGGTAGCAGAAACCGGGCGGACGCGATCCAGGAGCGTCCGCGGCGGAGGCTGACTTGGCCGTTGCGCGGGCTTCTCGCCGCTTCCCTCGCCGTGCCGCTGTTGTTGCTGGCGATCGCCGCCGGGCAGAATTTTCGCTTTGTCCAGCGTCAGGCCGAACAACGGGTGATGATCGAGGCCGGCGAAATGCACGAGCAAGCGCTCGATGCGCTCAAGACCTATGTCATCGTGCTCGCCTGGATCGATGCCCGGACCCGCGGGCTCGATTGGGACCGGATCGAGCATGACGAGGAGCTGCATTGGTTCCTGTCGAATCTCGACACGTTGCCGCCGATCGACGAAGTCTGGATGGCGGATGCCGCCGGACACCCCCGGGTCAGCGGTCGCGCTTCTCCCATGCCGCCGATCGGCGTCTCCGACCGCGACTGCTTTGCCGCCGAACAGGAGCAGGACGTCGGTATCTTTGTCGGACGCGAGCAGATCGGGGCGCTCGTCCATGCACCCGAATTCGACATCTGCGAGCGCCGATCGACGCCGGACAAAAGGTTCAACGGGATCATCGTCGTTTCCGCCAAACCCGCCTACTTCAGCGAGTTCTAC
>DATEQL010000451.1:0-2402 GCA_035272665.1 Allostellaceae bacterium | reverse complement strand
CGACGATCCGGTGACCCCGGCGAGCGCGCTCGCCGCCGCTGCGCGGATGGGGCTCGATGGGCCGGTGTTCAACAGCGAGAGCTTTGGCGGTTATCTGATCTTCAGCGGCGTCCCGACCTTCATCGACGGCCGCGCCGAGCTGTATGGGAATGCGTTTCTCGACCGCTACCTCGCCGCCGAAAGAGGCAATGAGGGCGTCCTCGCCGGGCTACTCGACCAGTACGGCATCACCTGGACCCTGCTGGTGCCGCAGCAGGGCGCCGTCCGCTGTCTCGACGCCCTCCCCGGATGGCGCCGGGTCTATACCGATGGCGGCGCCGTCATCCACATGCGCATCGCCGCCCAACCCGGGTAAGAGAAGGCGTCACTCCGCGATTTGCCGCGGCGGCACCGGATCCGAGACGCCGGCACCGGAGCAGTCGTGCTGGAAATAGGCATTACCGGTAAACGTGACCGTCCGGGCGACCAACTGGCTGCAGCTCGCGCCGGAGGGTGTGCCGCCGGAATACATCACCTGCCGGCTGGGCAGATAGATCGCCCCGTTGATTTGCTGGGTGCCACCGCCGTCGAAGACGTCGGCGGCGGCTGGCGCATGTTTGTCGACCCAAAAGGCGACCCCCGGGGTTCCCGCGGCGGCACCGACGGACGGCGCGCTGATGGCGATGGTGGACCCGCTGCGAATGTCGATCCGGCCGTAGTCCGATCCGTTGCGGCTGGTCAGGATGATGGTGACCCCGGCACCGTTGACGGCGCTGCCGTCGTCGACCGCGAAATTACCTTGGTCCAGAATGTAAGTGCCGGGCTCGAGGTTGAGCGTGGCGCCGCCCGCCACCTCGATCCCGCCGCAATACACGCCGGGGGAAATGGTTTCGGTCTTTCGCGCGTCGAGCCTGTATCGTTTTCTGGTGCATCCGGAAAAGGCGGGCATTTCGAGACCGGCATAGGGATCGGCGGCCGGCGATGCATGGGTCGCCAAGGAACGGGACGCGGTCATTATGGCGCCGGGTGAGAGCAGGTAGTCGCCGGAGAGGAAGATGTTCCGGGCGCTGAGGCTCGCCCCGTCGACGAGCTTGGTAGACGCGGCGTCGCGGGCCTCATTGTAGAGATCACAAGCTGCAAGGCTGACCGTCACCTCGCGGTGCGGGTCCCCAGAGTCGATAGACGATGCGCCGCTCTGGCCCAGAATCATCACGCAGGTGTCGCGAGAAGAGCTTTCCAAGGCCACTGCCCTTACCATTGCGGTAGGCGGCTGCCGGAAAGAGATCCCGGTGAACCTCGGCGGATGTGGCGGATTTTGCGCGGGCGCGGTATCGCTCGCAAGGACCGACAGCCGGATCATCGCCATCACCGCCAATGCCGCCATCGCCACCGGGGCAGCGTTGCGGTCACGCTTCAGGCTTTGCAGCCCCGCCGCGAGCGTCTCAGATCGAGAGATTGGAACGACAGCAGCCATGCCGGCTCACTCTCGGCTCGCTGTGTCCTGTCGCAGACAGGGCGAGCGGCCGGTATCGCCGGCTCCTTACGACGAAACCGGTGAGTAAACCGTTAAAGGTCTTGTGGAAAATGGAGCGTCCCCACCGGGAGGGTGAGGACGCGCACCGACTTTATCAGTTTACCCGCTGATCAGGGCATCGATCTCAGCGTCTTCCGGAAACCGGCCGAGCTGCTTCTTGGAGAAGGCAACCCGTCCGTCGACGATGATCTCGAAGACGCCAGCAACCCCTTTGACAAGCTCGACTTCCTCCGCGCCCCGTTCCATGAGCCGCGCCCTCGCACGGAGGGCCCTTGGTTCATAGTTTCAAGGCACGCAGTATTCTATTCTAACCTTCATCGCCGCCACCTCTAAGGCGAAGCCGAACGGGGCTATCTATCACATCCGTCCGGGCATCGCCATTATCGCGTTGCGGGTCCCAGGTTATATATTTCACTGGATCGATGCTCGAGGTCGATATCAACCACCGGCTCGGTGCCTTCGAGCTCGACGTCCACTTTCGCAGCGGGCGCGGTCTGACCGCGCTATTCGGTCGTTCGGGAGCGGGCAAGACCTCGGTCGTCAATGTGATCGCCGGGCTGATCCGCCCGGAAAGGGGACGCATTGTTGTCGATGGGTCGGTGCTGATCGACACCGAGCACCATATTCGGGCGCCCACCCACCGGCGGAGGGTGGGTTACGTCTTCCAAGAAGACCGTTTGTTTCCTCATCTCACCGTCCGCCAAAACCTGTTGTTCGGGCGCTGGTTCGCTCCCGGTTCTGGGCCTGCTGCCCGGCTTGACGATGTCGTCGATCTGCTCGGGATCGGCTCTTTGCTCGACCGCCGACCGAGCCGGCTGTCGGGAGGCGAGAAACAGCGGGTCGCGATCGGCCGTGCGCTGTTGGCTAGCCCACGGCTGTTGCTGATGGA